>CAZCXB010000001.1:0-43997 GCA_964502485.1 uncultured Muribaculaceae bacterium
TATTCGGCAAATTTCATATGGAGGTTTTTTGAATTTGCAAAGATACGATTATTCACTACTTTTGAAAAAAAATGATTATGGGAGTTAGCATGAACCTTATAGACATTATTCTGCTTATATGTTTTATACCCGCGCTTTTCGGAGGGATAAAGAGCGGATTCATCAAGCAAGTTGCGGCACTTGCGGCACTATTAATTGGTATTTGGGCCGGATGGCAGTTCTCATCTTTTTTTGCCGAGAGTGTCAATATCTGGAGTGATACAAACAAAATTCTTGTTAAGATCATCTCATTTGCTGCCGTATTCCTTATTGTTGTCTTTTTTATTAATTTAATAGGGCACGCAATCCACGGAATACTAAACTTAGTTATGTTAGGGTGGCTTGACAAACTTCTGGGGGTACTCTTCTCGATTGTGAAGTACGGATTCATTCTCAGTATGATTATTTTTTTTATGGAGTCATTAAACACTCTCTATCCGTTTTTACCACAGCAAACCCTAGATTCTTCTAAACTATACGGTTTTATATCCTCTATTGCACCGACCATATTCCCTTTTATCAAAAGTCTTATCGAGATATAAACCTGCAAAGTGCTGTTTAGGATTGGTTAGATAAAAAATTGTTTCAATATTAACCCGCAAAAACAATCAGAAAATCTTTTAAAAAGAGGAAAAAAAACTAATCTCTTATACCTTTTTTTTTAAGATTAACCATTTGAGTTCAATTAATCAAACTCTACTATTTTTTTATTTTCTGTCACCCTTTTATCTTTTTTTTAAGATAGATTCGCTATAGGAAAAGGTGGTTCTCCTGTGGCGAGGAGTCTCTTTGGAGAGGGGGAGAGTCGGGAGAGAAGAGGGGACCTCTTTTCCTTTATAACAGATATTCGGTTGGGGCAGATTAAAGTGGAGTGAGATTATGAGACTATCGGTTAAAATAAAACAACAGGAGAGAAGCGACTGCGGGGCCGCCTCTCTCTCATCTGTAGCTGCACATTACGGAGTCAATATTCCGTTGACAAAGATCCGTCTTTTAAGTGGCACCGATTCGGGTGGCACATCTATCAAAGGGCTTATAGAGGCTGCCACATACTATGGATTTAAAGCTGAGGGATATAAGGGGATTGAGGAGTCTCTTTCAAAAATTCCTCTGCCCGCTATTCTTCACTTGAGAAAGGCTGACGGCTATCTTCACTTTGTTGTACTTACAAAGTACTCGGGAGATTATCTCTATATAATGGATCCGGCCGAGGGGGATATTCTCAAGGTTAGCAAGAGAGATCTTCTTGAAGAGTGGACAGGCTACCTTATTCTAATACGGGATAATGGGATAAAACGGGAGAGGAGTAGTGACCAATCAGTTCTAAGGAGGTTTAAGTATCTTATCTATAAAAGAAGAACAGAGCTTTTAAAAAGTATTGTACTATCGTCACTTCATATTGTGGCATCGCTCTCTGTTGCTCTTTTTATTAAACATCTATTAGACAATATAATCCCCTATGGTGAGTCCGACTCACTAATCGAGGCGTCACTTTTTATGCTCGCAGTAATTTGTCTGTCGGTTCTTATCTCTGTCATGAAGTCGGGAATCCAAATAAAGATGTCTGTCGGTACAGATAAAGAGATTATCGGTGATTATCTGGAACATATCTTTAATATTCCACTTCCTCTGTTCGGAATAATGAAAACTGGAGAGATAACTTCCAGAATAAGTGATGTCTACAAAATAAGAACCGTTGTTACCGAGACTATTCCTGAGGCTGTGATAGCAATTATAACGCTTCTTCTCTCTCTCACTATTCTGGTAATTACAGATCTTAGATTATCATTGATATGCTCCTCCTCTATCCCTCTTTTTGCTATAATATACTATATATCAGATAGATTAAACAAACCACTTATGAGAAGTGCGATGGAGAGAGCGGCAAGATTTCAGAGCATTGTAATAGAGTCAGTTAGATCAATAGCAACCATCAAGAACTTCGGAAATGAACAGATTGCCTTTGCAAGGAGCAAAGTGCGTCTGGAAGATTTAGGTAATACACTCGTTAAGGCAGGCAGAACATCTATCTTTACCGGTGCTGCAGCAGAGCTCACCTCTAAACTAATGACAATAGTGGTACTCTGGTCAGGAGGTACAGCGGTTATTTCGGGGATCATAACTCCGGGTGAGCTTATCTCATTCTACGCCATATCTGCACTATTTTCAGCACCATTGCAACAGCTTGCTTCGGCAATTCCATCTCTGCGAGAAGGGAGTGTAGCGGCATCGAGACTTTATGATATAATGTCGGTTGAGAGAGAGGAGGAGTCAGATTTAGCTATATCACCTGTTATAAATAATTTGACTCTTAGCAATATCTCTTTCGGTTATCCGGGAAGAGGGATGCTGTTTAAAGATCTCAGCTTCTCTCTGGAGAGTGGTAAGATTCTACTTCTAAAGGGGAGGAGCGGCTGCGGAAAGAGCACAATTGCATCTCTTATAATGAAGCACCTAGTACCGACAGAGGGAGAAATAAGTGTTAACGGCCATAATATTAATACTATAGACGCCAGAAGGTGGAGAAGATCTGTATCTATAGTTCCTCAAAATCCAGATCTTTTCGGGAACACAATTTATGAGTGTATTATGGATGGTGCAGATGGGTTAAATGCTCTTTTAGGTGAAATTTGTAAGGAGCTCGAACTTAACACCATCTTTGATTCTCTGCCTAACGGCCCTGCCACACACCCGGGTGAGGGAGGGGCACTACTGTCGAGAGGAGAGCAACAGAGGGTAGCATTTGCAAGGGCTGTTATGAGAAGGCCCTCACTGCTGATTCTTGATGAGGCAACATCTTCACTTGACAGTCACTCTGCAATGTTGATCGATAAAGCAGTTTTAAAAATGAGAGACAGTGGGGTTGCTATACTGATCATATCCCACAAGGAGAGCGATATAACAATTGCCGATAAGGTGATTGATCTCAAATAAAAGAGGAGGGTGCACACTCCCGGCGGATCTCTGCGCGCCTGACTGCAGGGTAAGATTAATACAGTATAACTATGAAAGAGTATGTGAATGAGGTGAGGGGGCTGAGAACTCTTGACCAAAACGAGATGCTTGTTAAAGGGGGGATCTCCTTTAAAGAGCTTTGGAATTTGCTTAACGCAATTGGAGATGCAGTTAAAAAAGCCGAAAAATACTGGCCCAAATTCAGGGATGGATTTCAGGCAGGATGGGAGGCAGCATAATGGACAGAGTATCATTAAACCAACTTGGGCTTGTCTCTCTTAAGATAGATGAAACAATCTCTATTACAGGCGGAACCGGCGGATGGGACTACGATCTTGCCGAATATATCGGTATGGGAGTCGGGTACAGTGTAAAGAAAATCTGGAGAGTTTTCCGTTTTCTGAGCAAAAACCTGTACGAAATGCAAGCTAATACTCAGGTAATCTACAAATAAATTCCTTGAGAAAATAGTTAATAACAGGAGTTTGTAATAGAAAAAAATATAACTTTGCACATTATGAAAAAATATTACAGACTCCTTTTATTACTACTGCTGATGATTCCCGGCATCCTCTCCGGACAAAAGAGATGGAGCCTGGAGGATTGTATCAGATATGCCTGGGATAACAACCTGAGAATCAAACAACAGGAACTTGCTGTAGAGCAGAGTGAGAATAATCTCGCTCAATCCAGGCTAAACTTCATACCTACTCTGAATGCATCCCTGAGCCACTCCATGAATTGGGGACGTTCTGTGAATGTTCAGGATCTGGAAATTATTGAGAATAAGCTCTCTCAAAGCACAAGTGCAAGTGCAAGAGCAGCGGTTGGACTATTTGAAGGTTTTACCAAACAGAATGAGATAAAGAGCAGGGTTGTTCAGGTAGAGGTATCTCTTCAGGAGGTAGAGAAGTTAAGGAACGACATCTCTGTTGAGATTGCAAGATCATATCTTCAGATACTGCTCTCGGGTGAGATTTTGCGGACGGCGCAACAGAGCTTCTCAAGTGTTGAGGAGCAGTTGGAGAGGGCGCGTAAACTTGTAGATGCGGGAAGTGTTGCCTACAGCACCCTTCTCGAGGTTGAGGCTCAGCTTGCTGCTGAGAGGTTCCAGGTAGTCAATGCAGAAAATCAACTTAAAAGCGCACGTCTCACTCTCAGACATATGCTTGATCTTGAAAATGATGCATCCTTTGAAATTGAGGAGGTTAATATAGATTTTCTAGTAACAGACTTTAAGGGCGAATCTATAGAAGATCTGTACCGTTTGTCACAGGATCTGCCTCAAATTAAAAGTGCAGAGCTCAACCTAGATAACTCATCGCTTCAGTTAGCGATTGCCAAGGGGAGAGCACTCCCATCCGTTTCATTCTCTGCAGGATATGGCACCTACTACAGCGACAGTAGGGATCAGGCGTTTTTTGACCAGTTTAACGAGAACAGGAATCCCTCTCTCGGTTTTGGGTTAAGTATCCCTATTTTTAATAACCATCAGGTTAAGAATGCAGTCAAAAATGCCAAGCTTGGTGTCAGGAGTGCAACAATTGAGGTGAAGAGCCGTCAGCAGATGCTCTATAAAGAGATTCAACAGGCAAATAACGATGCTATGTCCTATTACCAAAGGTACAAGGCGTCGGAGAGAAATGTTGAGGCGATGCAGGAGTCTTTCAGATATGTTCAGCAAAAATTCGATATCGGAATATTGAGTGCAACTGATTATACTGTGGCAAAAACAAATCTCTTTAAAGCACAATCAGAATATTATCAGTCTAAATATCAGTATGTTTTCCAGTTAAGAATATTAGATTTCTATAAAGGAAAACCAATCTCCCTCTAAATGAATATACAATGAGTTTCAAAAAGAATATCAAATGGATTATTGCAGCAGCAGTTGTTATTATTGTAGTGCTTGCAGTTATAGGAAGTAAAAAGGGTAAAAGTGCTTTGCCTGTCACTTCCGAGATTATCACCAGAAAAAGTATAGTTGAGGTTATACCGGCAAATGGTAAGATCAAACCGGTTGTGGAGGTAAAGATAAGTCCCGATGTCTCAGGAGAGATAATCGAGCTTCACTTTAAAGAGGGAGATTACATAAAAAAGGGCGATCTTATCATAAAAATCAAACAGGATGTATATATCTCCATGAGAGAGAGAGCTGAGGCGTCGCTAAACTCAGTAAAGGCTCAGCTGACACAACTGTTGGCACAGTTCTCACAGATTGAGCAGAGCTATACCCGTAACAAGACGCTATACGAACAGAAGGCAATATCACAAGCCGATTATGAGACAAGCCTATCCCAATATAATGTTACAAAAGAGCAGATCAAAGCAGCTGAGTTTAATGTAAAGAGCGCAACTGCCACTCTTAAAGAGGCACAGGAGAATCTCACTAAGACAGTTATCTATGCTCCAATGGACGGCATTATCTCAAAAATGAGTGTAGAGAAGGGGGAGCGTGTGGTTGGAACATCTCAGATGGCAGGAACCGAGATGTTAAGAATTGCAGACTTTAGCCAGATGGAGGTGCTTGTGGATGTTAACGAAAATGATATCATCCGTATCAAACAGGGTGACACTGCTATTGTTGATGTTGATGCATATCCTAACCGTAAATTTACAGGGGTTGTAACACAGATTGCCAACTCTGCAAAGAATATAGGCTCTTCAATTGATCAGGTTACCAATTTTGAGGTGAAGATATTCCTGATTTCCGAATCATATTCGGACCTTGAGATTAATGGCAGAAACCCTTTCCGCCCAGGGATGTCGGCCTCTGTATCAATACAGACTGACAGAAAAGATAGTGCACTTGCAATACCGCTTCAAGCTATAACAACAAGATCAGACCTCGCTTCCGACAGCCTCAGGAAAACTCTTGGAGTAAACGAATCCCTCGAACAGGTTTTTGTAATCAAAGAGGATAATAGTGTAGATGTCAGAATTATAACAACAGGTATTCAGGATCTCAGCAATATAGAGGTTCTATCCGGACTTGAAGAGGGAGAGAAGATTGTAACCGGACCATTCGCTGCTATTAGCAGGAGCCTTAAAAAGGACTCTAAAGTAAATCCTGATAGCGGAGATAAGGGTGGTGCAGCTACTAACCTGCCAAAACCTTAATACTCAAAAATAGCTGTTTCTGATGCCATCTTCCGGGCCCCTTTTACTCTATATCGAGACAAGTACCGACCTCTGCTCGGTAGCTCTCTCTATAGGCTCCCGGCTTATAGATGAAAAAATTTCACGCGAATCCAGAGCACATGCGAGGGTAATTGCACCTATGACTCTGGAGATACTAAAGGATTCAGGATACACAATTGATAATTGCGATGCTGTTGTTGTAAGCGGAGGTCCAGGATCCTATACCGGCTTAAGGGTAGGTGTCTCACTTGCCAAAGGGTTGTGTTACGGCTCCGGCAAACCTCTTATCTCAGTGGAATCAGTCGAGCTTCTTGCAAATATTGCATTCAAGGTTCTTTTACCTCAATATCCGGGAACTACAGCTATCATCCCCGCTATGGATGCAAGAAGAATGGAGATCTATACAGCTACTTACAGTTCAAACATGGAGATGATATCTCCTGTAAAGGCACTGGTGGTTGACAACAGAAGCTTTACAGAGATCCTGGATAAGGGTATTGCTCTTTTCTGCGGTGACGGTGCATTGAAACTAATGGAGGTTATAGATCACCCTAACGCACGCTTTATCTCACTCGAGGCTCTCTCTAATGGAATGATAGATATAGCATTAAGGAAATTTCAAGCAGGTGAATTTGAAGATACAGCAATGTATGAACCACTATATCTCAAGGATTTTATTGCCGGAGTAACAAAGAGAGGACCTCTTAATTTTGAGAAGTGACCCTCTATCTAAGCAAGGAGGCTATCTTTCTTTCAAGATCATTTTCGAAGAGATCTCTTGCAACAATTGTCCCCTCTCTGTCTATAATAAAGATTGACGGAAGCTTCTGGATATTATATGTTGTAACAGCGATTGATCTTGGACCCATACCGTCACATACACTTATCCATGGGAGTGATTGCTCCGAGACAGCCCTTGCCCATGCAGTCTTGTCTGTATCTGCCGAAACTTGATAAATTTCAAGACCCTTAGAACTGTATTTCTCATATAACTCCTTAAGATCTAAATTCATCATTCTCTGAGCAGCATCATTTACACTCCAGAATGAGAGGATTATAACCTTACCTGAGAGATCGGAGAGAGTCTGCATCTGTGCTTTATTGTCCGGTAGTGTCAGATTTGGAAAACCAAGATTTGCTGCATCTGAGATCTTTGAGTTAATAATCTCCTCCTTATCTCTCAATGATATCTCATTTGCAAGAGATGTAAGATAATTTGAGTTTGGGTAGACTACAATCAGTGAGTCATAAACTCTTCTGAAGAGCATAACATCCCTTATATCCGCAAAAAGTGGTACCTGTGGGGAGAATCTGTGATAAAGCAGAATCATGTTGGTAAGAGAGTGGGGATTCTTGTAGATATATTTTATTGCATCCTGCTTCTCTTTCACATAGAGTGCCCCCAATTCATAGTTAATTTTATCTGATTTTTGAGAATTACCTGCCATGGTGGCAACCTGCATCTCATTACTTAGAGAGTCAAACTTTTTTTTTGCCTCCGAAATCTTCTTTTCCAGCAAGATGAGTCGTTGGCTCTCATCTGAACCCTCTACACTCTGTTTGTTTGCAAGAGTATCTGTATAGATATTTACTCTGTCTCCTGGAAGAAGGATAAGAGAAGATAGTTTTCTCTCCTTATGGTAGAGGTAATAGAACTCAGGGGCCTTGGAGCTCTTGTTTACTCTATAGCTGAACTTGCCATTTTTTACATCAATTGTATCTAAAGTACGCTGTGTATTGAGCTCAAGGATACGGAGAACCAACTCCCCGTCGTTTAAACCCTCAACTACACCCTCAATTTTTGCGTATTGACTGTTCTTAGAACAGGAGAGAGCAGATATGGTTATAAGTGCAAGGATGATAAGTTTTCTCATCGTTTTGTAGGGTATTTGTTAGGGTATTACAATTCAATTTTAAGGCTAATTTCCCGGGCAATTCTTGCCATTGTTGCAGAGTCCGGCCTCTCTACTCTCCTTCCAAAATCAAGATCGCTCTCACTGTTCATAGGGATAAGGTGAATATGAGCGTGAGGAACCTCAAGCCCAATTACAGCAATTCCCACTCTTTTACAGGGTATAGCAGATTTGATCCCCTTTGCAACCTCTTTTGCAAAGGCAAAGAGCGACTTATACTCTTCACTCTCCATATCAAATATGTAGTCTATCTCCTTTTTTGGTATAACGAGTGTGTGACCTGCAGTGACGGGATTTATATCGAGAAAGGCATAGAAGAGCTCACTCTCAGCAATCTTATAAGAGGGAATCTCTCCCAAAACAATTTTTGTAAATATCGACGCCATACTACTTGGATATTTCCAGAATCTCAAATTTTAGAAGACCGGAAGGGACTTTCACCTCAACAACATTACCCTTCTCCTTGCCAATCAGAGCCCTGCCTATAGGTGTTGCAGCTGCCAGCTTTCCCTCTTTAAGGTTTGCTTCAGTCTCCCCTACAAGGGTATACTCCACCACAGTGTTATTGGTTAGATTTTTTAATTTTACCTTATTCATGATCTGAACATGGGTAGTGTTGATCCTCGATTCATCTATGATCCTGGCATTTGCTATCATCTCCTCAAGCTTTGCGATCTTGAGTTCGAGAAGGCCCTGAGCCTCTTTTGCTGCATCATACTCCGCATTCTCGGAGAGGTCTCCCTTATCTCTTGCCTCAGCTATCTGCCTTGATATGGCAGTACGTTCCACAGATACCAGATTGTGATGATCTGACTTTAGCTTCTCTAAACCCTCAGCGGTTAAATAATGAATTTTTGACATAATATTGTAAAATTAAAAAGAATCCTGCAGAACAGGACTCTTTGTTACAAAGATAAAAAATAAATTTAATATTAAAAATTAATCCTCGAATTTTGGCTTAGCAATCTCGGAATAGACAATTAGAAGTGCAGGATCAAATCCTCCCTTAAAAACCCCCTCACTCTTAACACTCTCCTCGTTGTAATCGTGGTCTGCAATCTCGGAGCTATCGTAGATGTCACGCTGAACATTCTCTAAATCTTTATCCATCCCCTCTTCTATCTTAAGATTCCTGATCTCAAGGTTTGTCATAATACGGCCACTCTCTCCGGAGTAAGATCCACTTCCGGGAAAACTTTCAGTTATCTTTGCCCTCTCTATCTCTACCTTAGGCTCTACAGGTTTAAGAGATGCATAGGGGCTCTCATCCTCCAAATCGTACTCCTGCTCCTGGTATTCGTCCTCCTCTCTCTCTCTTAACATATCGGCAAAAAGCGCTGATATACCAGAATTTAAAGGAGGCGAAGAGGATCCTGTAGGAGAGGCTCCCCCCTCCTTCTCTCTCTTTGCCATCTCCTTTTTCTTCTTCTCGTTAAAAACCTGATAAGCCATAATGGCTATTGCAATGAGAATTGATATAACAGTTGAATCCATAATATTATGGGTTTAATAAACTAACGAAGCTGCTCTGACTTAGAGAGAAGAATATCGCTTGCATTTTGGCGATCTCTCTCAAGTTGAAGTTTAAGCTCATGTAAAGATGCAAATTTTTGTTCATCCCGCAATCTCTTTACAAACTCTATTTTAAATGAGAGACCGTAAATATCCTCATCAAAGCCCAGAATATGTGTCTCGATTGTCCGCTCATTCATATGTGAGATAGTAGGCCTTGTTCCGATATTTGTGATCCCTCTGTAACACCTGCCAAGACTCTCTGCCCACACTGCATAGACCCCATCTGCCGGAAGAATCTTCAGAGGCTCGTATAGCATTATGTTTGCAGTAGGGAAGCCTATGGTTCGTCCAATTCTTTGACCCTCAACAACGACACCTTCAAGACCGTAACGGTAACCTAACATATCGTTCGCACACTCGATCTCCCCTTTGAAAAGAGACTCCCTAATCTTTGTAGAGCTGATTATTACCGGAGTATCTGCCTCTCCGGTGAGGTATTCATCTACACGAACAGGCTTTATACCTACTCTTCTCGCAACTTCAAACATCTCTGCCTGAGATTGATTCAGATCACTTCCTACCCTATGGTCGTAGCCGGCAACAAAGGTGGTGACACCAAACCTCTCTACAAGATAGTCCCTAAAGAACTCCTCTGTTGTGAGTCTTGAGAACTCTCTGTCAAATGTTATAGTATGGACTGTGTCAATACCAATAGAGTTTAGCAATTTTCTCTTCTCTTCTAACGAGTTAAGAAGGCGAAATTTGGCTGCGTCCTGTTGAAGTACAGCTCTCGGGTGGGGCCAGAATGTAATAACAGCAGAGCTGCCCCCCTGCTCCCGGGCAAGAGAACAGACTCTGTCCAGCACCGCTCGGTGCCCTCTGTGTACACCATCAAAAAAACCTGTGCTTGCTATAACCATTACACACTATGCTATAACCATTTTACCAGATCAAAATCCTGACGATGAGGCAGTCCGGGATTTTTAGCATAAACTCTTCCTGCCAATGAGAAGACCCCGGCAGTATCTGCCAGAATAGTACATCTATACTTGGCAATCCCAGAATCATATCCTACAAAATCGAACTCGATAACCCTTTTAATATGAGGATTACCCTCAGTACCATTCTCAGCCACCAGCATCTCTACTCCAATATCTTCGAAAGAGAGATCTCCGATGGAGAGTGAGACCTCTGCCATATACTCCTCGCCTAAATTTATATCAGAAACGGAGCTGTCAGGTTTATTGTAACTGACAACCTCAATAAACGGCCACTCATTCCTTACCCTCTTTTTCCATACAGCCATCTCTCTTGCAAGTGCATAATCATCCTTAATCATCTCTGCATGTCTATCTTTAAGTTTGTTGTAGAAACGATCAATATAGTCGGACATCATTCTGTTGGTAGTGAAGTTGCCGGCAACCTTTGCAATTGTATTCTTAATTGTCTTTATCCAACCCTCAGGAAGAAGGGATTTGCTGCTTACATTATAATATAGAGGGACTATCTCATTTTCAAGAATATTGTATATTGTTGCTGCATCAAGTTCATTCTGGAAATCCTGGTCTTCGTATGATCTCTCTATAGGTAGTGCCCATCCGGCACCCTCCTGATAGCCCTCTACCCACCATCCGTCAAGAACCGAGAAGTGCATCACACCATTCATTACCGCCTTCTCTCCGCTTGTTCCGGATGCCTCGAGAGGTCTCGTTGGTGTATTCATCCAAATATCAACCCCCTGAACCATATATTTTGCAAGAGTCATATCGTAGCCGGGCAGAAAAACAACCTTGCCAATAAACTGAGGCATCAGTGATATCTCAACTATTCTACGAATAAGATCTTGTCCTGCTTTATCTGCCGGGTGCGCCTTACCTGCAAAAAAGAGCTGAACGGGCCGCTCCGGATTATTAAGGATCTTGTCAAGCCGCTCAATGTCGCGAAAAATAAGATGAGCACGTTTATAAGTGGCAAACCTTCTGGCAAATCCAATGGTTAGTACATCATCCCTTAACGACTCCTTGATCTTCACAATCTGCTGAGGCGAGTAGTGCTCTGTAGATAACGGGATGGATAATGACTCTTTTATCACCTTTATTAGCCTGCTTTTCAACTTGTTTCGCGTATTCCAAACAGTACTGTCATCCACATTATAGATACCCTCAAAACAACTCTTATCGTAATGGTGACTACAGAATGCATCTCCAAAAACTTTTGAATGAATCTCCTTCCACTCCGGGGCTGTCCAGGTAGGGTAGTGAACTCCGTTTGTTACATAGCTTACATGCAGCTCCTCCGGAAGATATCCGGGCCAAAGTGGAGATAGTATCTCTCTGCTAACCTTACCGTGAAGCCAACTGACTCCGTTTACCTCTTGAGATAGATTTGCAGCCACATTACTCATGGAGAACTTCTCTTCCGGATTTGACGGGTCATTTTTACCAAGAGACATCATTGTCTCCCAGCTGATGTTCATTCTCTCCGGGTAGTGCGAGAAGTATCCCCTTAGGATATCTTCACTAAAAGCATCATGGCCTGCCGGAACCGGTGTATGAGTAGTATAGAGTGAAGAGGATCTGACAACCTCGACAGCCTCCGGAAATGTAAGATTGTGGTTTGTTACAAACTCCCTCAATCTCTCCAAACCAATAAATGCAGCATGCCCCTCATTGAGGTGATAAACATCTGCTTCTACTTTCAAAGCTCGTAATGCCCTTACACCCCCAATGCCAAGCAGCATCTCCTGTTTAAGACGATTCTCCCAGTCTCCGCCATAAAGATGGTGTGTTACAGCTCTGTCTTCCGGCAAGTTATCTTCATGATCGGTATCCAGTAGAATTAGCTCTGTTCTTCCCACATCAACCCTCCACAGACGTGCAGTCATCTTTCTTCCCGGCAGCGCAACAACCACTGTAACCCACTTACCGTTTTCGTCTCTTATAGGATTGACAGGAATTCCTGCAAAATCCTGAGGTTCGTAGCAGGAGATCTGATCTCCGTGAGCAGATATTCTCTGTGTAAAATAGCCGTATCTATAGAGCAGACCTACAGCAGTCAAAGGGACCATCATATCGCTCGCCTCCTTCAAATAGTCCCCGGCAAGCACTCCAAGCCCCCCCGAATATATCTTAAGTGACTTATCGAGGCCGAACTCCATACTGAAGTAAGCAATTTTTGCACCCTGTCTCTCCTCTTTAAAAGAGATATATTTTGCAAAATTCTCATAAACAGCATCAAGCTTGCTCAAAAAAAGATTATCTCTCTCAAGTTCACGACATCTTTGTAGCGAGAGCATCTCTAACATACGTACCGGATTCTCCTCGCAGGAGCTCCATAGATTACTGTCCACCATTGCGAAAAGCTCTGTAGCCTCACTATTCCAGCACCACCAAAGATTCCTCGAGATTGCGTCGAGATGTGCCAACCTATCGGGTAGTCGCTTATTAATAAATACTTTATTCCAGTTAGGCTTACTTACAAGGCTCTTATTGTATGTTACATGATCTCTCTCCTCAACACTCACAGGAAATGCCCCCTTTGAGATTACAACCCTGCCAATTGCAAGTGAGTATGCCTCCTTGTAGTATTGTATCAGGTTCTCCCATAGAGCTATCCGTGACAACTCCCTCGATCTTAATCTGACACTCTTTCTCCTATCCTTTGTCAATTGTGAAATCCCAATAATCTTTTTCACGAGTGTATCAGCAACTTCACTGTAGTTGTCATCTCCCCTTTTGATAATCTCTATAGCATCTTCTCTCTCACTCTCTGTTGTGTGGTCCCTAACCCATAGCCCGAAACCGGCTAGAGTTGTTGTGATAGTGGGAACACCAAATGCAAGACTCTCAAGCGGAGTATAGCCCCAAGGTTCATAGTAAGAGGGGAAAACGGTAAGATCGAGTCCGCATAACAGTTCATAGTATGTCATATTGAAAACCCCATCATTACCGTTGAGATATGAAGGAACAAAGAGAACCTTTACCTTGTCACTCTCTCTGTTTAGCAAGTTCAGTTCATTAACTCTTCTTAGTATCGGATCCCATTGAGGCTCTGTAAAAGTATGGGTGTGGTTAACTTTGTATGACCCCTCACCGGAGAGTCGGTTTAAAAGCTCTTTATCCGGACCGGTATGGCCTGCAGGTACAAAGATCCATGCAATAATATCTCTATCTAAATCGGCAGAGTTATTAAGAGCAGCAAGAGCATCAAGATAGATATCAATACCCTTGTTTTTATATTCGTAGCGACCGCTGATTCCAATCATTAAAGCATCCTCCGGGACACTGAATCCGGTCATTGCCGATGCAACTTCGCTCATCTTATCGACAGCACTCCGGGAGCAAACTTTAAACTCACTATCTCCGGGCGTAAAGGTGTTTTCAAACCCGTTTGGAGTTACCACATCCACAACTCTTCCCAGAAAATGGCTGCACTCTCTTGCAGTGATGTCGGATACTGTGGTAAATACATCTGCTTCGGTTGCAGCAATCTTCTCGAGAGAGTGCTTTGAAGAGACATTGAACTCCCTCGCCTTCTCCTCTGCATTAAAGTGATTCATATGGTCGTACAGAGGGATAGAGTTACCGGCAATTGCCCTTCCTGTAACTGTTGCATGAGTTGTAAAAACAGTAGCAACAGGAAGATCGGTGCTCTTTAGATAGAGAACTCCGGCGCCTGTCATCCATTCATGAAACTGAGCAACAGCCTTGTGATGTGGAGCAAGATTGAATTTAACATAACTCTCTATAACTTTACCTGTTGCATAGCCGAAAAGAGTACTCTCTATATAGTCCCAGTGCCCCATAATGGAGTCAAGCTTATATCTGTTCCAGAATTGAGTAAATATCTCATCTTTCTTTGGGATAAACGTACTGAAATCGACAAGGATTACAATAGGTTTGCCGGATACATTCCACCTGCCGGCACGAATCCTCAGACCCTCATCTGCGGCCTTTACTCTCCAGGCTCGTAAAAGGTTAGGATCTTCCAGAAACTCCGGGTTATTCTCTGTCTCTCTCCAGACATCGGGACCTATAAGTATGTGGTTATTTTCAAACTCCTTGGAAAGGTTTAATGCCTTAGTGGCAATCACTGTATGTATCCCTCCTACCTTATTACAAACCTCCCAGCTCACCTCAAAAATGTAATCGGGTGATACAAGCTTCTTATCTGACATTATGTTATTATATTATTAATAAATTACTTATTCTTTTTAACTGTGGGTTTTGCCCTCTTTTTTTTGCCTTCCGGCTTCTCTACCTGTGCAAGAATTGTTCCAACACTCTCTTTAGTATTTGCAGATGCCCTCTCTACTCTTAGAATAAAGTCACTCACAACATTCATATAGTTGATAAATGCCTCATATGGAGTATCGTAAGGATTAAAGTATGAGTGAACAGCACCATCCGAGAAGAACTTGGTACACATATAGTAAAAGTGGTCGCTCTCCTGCAGACGACGAAAATCCCTCAAAAGATTTGGATCATCTATCTCTTTTACCTTTTGTTCTACAGAGTATATTTTATTAAATGCTTCATTCTGAAGCTCATTACCAAGCCATGCACTGGTATCTCTCTCCTCATCTGCCCAAGATATCGGGAACGGAACGTGAAGAGGGGCAACCGGCTGATGGTTTTTGCAGACACCTGACGGAGTATCAAACTTAAAGTTGGTCCCTGATAAAATTGACTCCGGAAGATATCTCATAAACTCAAATATTCCTGTAGCAGCACTCTGATGCTCCCCAAAGGTCTCATAGTCCATAAAGAGGTTGACAATATCGTCCTTGGCAAGAGTATCGGATATCCATGTTAGATACTTCTCTGTGGTAAGTGGCCAGTCAGACCAGCTTCTGTCCGAGAAACGGAAAGCTATATCGTCACTAAGATTAAAATTCTTAAGGAGTAGTTTAAGCCTTGGATTTATTGCATTTGTATATAGGTAGTTAGGACTTTTCCAACCAAGGATATGCTTTGCACCCTCTGTCAACATTGCCTTAAACCCCATATCTGCAACCATTGTCCCGATCACATCACTGTATATCAACTCTGTATTACGAAACACAACAGGTTTAACCCCAAAGAGCGACTCAATCTTCTGAGAGTGGTCATGGACCTGAGATTTAAACTCCTCCGGGGAGATAAGTGAGGAGAGGGAGTGAGAACAGCTCTCCGCCAAAAACTCCACACATCCCGTCCGGGCCAACTCTCTGAAAGTGTCGGTTACCTCAGGGGCAAAGCGCTCAAACTGATCGAGAGCAACTCCGGAAATAGAGTAAGCAATTTTGAAAGAGCCGTTATATTTACGAATCAGCTCTAACATAAGACGGTTTGCGGGCAGGTAGCACCTCTCAGCTACCCTTCTCAATATAGTCTTGTTGGCAAAATCGTCGTAATAGTTGCTGTCCCTTCCTATATCAAAAAAACGGTATAGACGTAGTCTGTCCGGCTGATGGACCTGAAAGTATAGGCAAATTGTCTTTTCCATATTCTCTGTTTTATTATTTTCTAATTACCGATGAGTAGATATCTTTTATTCTGTAAGCTGCTGCATCCCATTTTAGGGCGTTAACTTCGTTAAGTCCGCTTTTAACGGCCATGGATGAGAGTGATGGATATGAGAGGAGAGCGTAAATTGCATCCGCCATTGCATCTATATCCCAAAAATCGACCTTAATTGCGTGCTTTAGAACCTCTGCAACTCCGCTCTGTTTAGAGATTATTGTAGGAACATTTGCTCTCATTGCCTCAAGCGGCGATATCCCAAAAGGTTCTGAAACAGAAGGCATTACATAAACATCGGAGTAGGCAAACATCTGTTTAACCTCACCACCTCTGAGAAATCCGGTAAAATGGAATCTGTCAGATATCCCCAGCTTTGCTACGCGTCTGATACATCTGTTAAGAAGGTCTCCGTTTCCTGCCATAACAAATCTGACATTAGGATATCTTTTGATAACCTTATTTGCTGCCTCAATAAAATATTCAGGTCCTTTTTGATATGTTATTCTTCCTAAAAAAGTTACAATTTTTTCCGGCACCCCTCTCTCTATCTCGAGATGTTTGAAACCCTGAAAATCAACAGCATTATGAACAGTTATAACCTTATCGGGATGGATTCCATATTTATTTATAACAATATTGCGGGTAAGATGGCTTACGGCAATAACTCTGTCTGCCTCCCGCATCCCCATCTTCTCAATATCGTACACCTCTGTATTTATATTGATTCCGCTTCTGTCGAACTCTGTTGCATGCATATGAACCACAAGCGGCTTACCACTTACCCTCTTTGCGGCAATACCTGCAAGATAGGTTAGCCAGTCATGGGCATGAATAACATCAAAATCATATCTGAGAGCAATCTCTCCGGCAACCAATGCGTACCTTACAACCTCCTCCATCAGATCTTTGCCGTAACTGCCGGAAAAGGTGTATTTCTGACCTAACCCGAGTTTAAAATCCTCTATCTGACCCTCCTGAAGATTGGAGAGCATCTCCGAGAAGAGGACAGGATCCATATATGGTATAAGGTTAGAGCCGATTCTGATAAACTCTACCTTTTCAAGAAAATCCCTTACATTCCTGCAACTCTCCGAGACCTCTACATCACTTGCATTGATTATTTCGGCAGCACTCTTATCCTCATCTCCTGTTGCGGAAGGCATTACAAAGAGCACTTTAACATCATTGTTAGTAAGTCCTTTAGTCAGTCCGTAACAGGCTGTACCTAAACCACCGGAAATATGCGGGGGAAACTCCCATCCAAACATCAATACCTTCATTGCTCTGTGTTTTTAAATTTTTCGATTAGTCTTACACATCTAAGCAAGGATGCAACAGAGGGGGCATAGGAGGTGCATCCGTGTGGCTGATGAGGAGGATCTCCGTCGAACACCTCAGATATAGATCCGATACAGTGAAGGGAGATCTCCTCTTCAAAAGCGTCAACCAGCTCATTTGCTCTTAACAGAAATGCAGAGCCGTAAATCCTGAACATCGCCTCAATATAGAAACCAAGAAGCCAAACTCTTGCAGTTCCCTGATGGTAAGCCATATCCCTGGTTAACTGATCTCCATCATACTCTCCTTTATAAAGAGGATTCTTAGGTGAAAGGGTTCTAATACCTCGTACTGTAAGAAGCTCTTTTTCAACACTTTTAAGCACAACTGCTTTGGTCTCATCATCTATTGGTGAGTAGTTGAATGCACAGGTAAACAACTGATTGGGTCTGGCATACTTGTTTTGCCCCTCCGGACCTACATAGTCGGCAAGGTACTCTCTGTCTTCAATTTTAAAAGCTCTCATAAAGTTCTTCTCTATTCTGCTCTTTATATCACTCCATTTCAAGTGGTTAACGGGCTTTCCTGATGCTTGCGAGAGATCAATATACATACATATTGCATTATACCACAGTGAATTTATCTCAATCTGATACCCTGCTCGCTCTGTAATAGGAACTCCGTTTGCATAGGCATCCATCCAGGTAAGGGCAACGCCTCTCTCCTCTGCCCACAACAGACCATTCTCATGCATATTGGTATTCTCCTTAGAACCGTCTGTATATGAGTTAAGAATCTCCAGAAGAAGAGCTCCATATTTTTTCCATATCTCTCTCCCCTCTCCTGTAAAATCTATATACTGCTGGAGAGTCCAAAAGAGCCATAGAGGGACGTCGGGTTGTGATGTTCTACCTGTGAGATCTCTTCTCTTCTCTCTAATTAATGTATCAACTACATCTATAAAGCTCTTTTTGTCGCCTGTTGCGCTGAGAGTCAACCCGGAGAGAGAGAGGAGTGTATCTCTAAGTTTATAGTCCAGCCAAGGGTACCCGGCATAGACCATTACATCTTTACCTCTTTTTGTAATAAATTGTCCGGCAGAGATTTTAAGGCAGCTTTTAAAGCTATCCCGATGGTGCTTCTCCTTTAGGTTTTTTTCGAATTTAAGATTCAGTCCGGAAGGTTTCTCCATATTGACAGATGCCGAAAAGATAATAGATTGACCTTTTTTGATCGGGAGTTCGAAGTAACCGGGAACAAATAGATCCTCTTTTGACTCAAAGACTCTTCTGCTCTCCTCCTTATACTCAATATTGTAGTACCAGTCCGGGGAAGATACAAATTCACTTCCTGTATTAATCTGAAGATTAAGAGAGGGAAATCCGTTATAGAGACAAAAACTCTTACCCTTCTCAATATCTGTATAGCGTGTATTTGCATCACTGTTTGCCTTAGAGAGGGAGTGAATGTTTCTGAATGCGAGAAATGGCTTTAGTCTTAGCTTTGTAGGAGAGTGAGCCTCTAATAGAGTATACTTTATAAGAATCTGATCTTCTTGGTTACAGAACATCATAACCTTTCTTAGAACCATACCTCCAACAGCATAGGTTACAGCAACCACCTTATCTATCTCGAAGTTGGTAATATACTTGTGGCCTCGAGGTTCATAAACCTCCCCATAACAGTGAATACCCAGATTAAACTCCTTACCGTGCTGAATAAGAGTTTCATCAAGAGAGGATAGCAGGACATGCTTCGCTCCTCCGAATTGCTCTATAGGCAGAACAAGGAGTCCGTGATACTTTCTGGTGTTGCAGCCCGATATTGTTGTATTCAGATATCCCCCGGCACGGTTTGTAGAGAGATACTCCCTTTTAAGAGAGTATTCAAGATTAACGAGCTCCTTCTTATTAAACTCTAAATAGGCCATATTTTTATATTTTTATTACGCAAGTTAATAAATATTTATAACATTTTACCTCCCCGCTCTTCCTCTTTTGAGCACCATTGCACTTCTGCAAGGAAGATAGAGAGATAGCTTGTCTCCACCATCTATATTGTAGGTTATATGCTTAATCGACAAATCATTACGTGAGTATCCTCCAAATTTTGAATCATCGGTATCAAGCACAATCTTGTACTCCCCTGCAGGTGCATTGAAAACAAGATCTGAGTAGGAGACAATAGGGCTGAAGTTGAAGGCAAATATATACTCCCCTCTTTTAAAAATAAGAATCTGTCTCTCATTATGAATAAAAAGAGTCTCAGGTCTGTTAATAAATAGAGAGGAGTTGCCCACAGTCGATATCATCGCCTTGTCAAATTTAAGCAGATATGAGTACCTCAGGTTTTTGTCCAATGATAGTGACCACTGCCTTCTTGCATAGAAAAGCGACCAGCCGTTACCCTCCCTTGGAAAATCGATCCACTCCGGATGGCCAAACTCGTTTCCCATAAAGTTTAGATACCCGTCACCTGCCATTGATATTGTTGCAAGTCTTATCATTTTGTGTAGAGCAATCCCTCTGTCAACAGTTATCGAGGGGATATCTTTACTCATAGATGTGTACATTTCACTATCTATAAGCCTGAATATTATTGTTTTATCACCAACCATTGCCTGATCGTGACACTCTGCATAACTTATTGTTTTTTCGTCCGCTCTCTTTCCGGTCAGTTCATAAAAGATCTCTGTAACATTCCAATCCTCATCCCTTAACTCCTTTATCCACTTTATCCAGTGGTCGGCAACCCCCATACTCATCCGGAAGTCAAATCCTACACCCCCGAACTTAAATGGAGCAGCAAGTCCCGGCATACCACTTACATCCTCTGCAATTGTAATAGCTTGAGGATTAATCTCCTTAACAAGCAAGTTTGCAAGGGTCAGATAGACTAACGCATCCTGGTCCTGATTCCCGTCAAAATAGCATGAGTAGTCGGTAAAATCCTTACCCAGACCATGGTCGTGGTAGATCATACTGGTAATTCCGTCAAAGCGAAAACCGTCAAAATTAAACTCCTCAAGCCAGTATTTGCAGTTTGAGAGCAAGAGGTGAATAACCTCACTCTTTCCATAGTTGAAACATCTCGATGTCCAGGCAGGATGGTATCCTCTATCACCGCTATGGAAATAGAGATCATCCGACCCATCAAAAAGGGATAGCCCCTCCAGTACGTTATTGACAGCATGAGAGTGAACGATATCGAGTACTACTGCTATTTTCATGGAGTGAGCTTCATCTATAAGCATCTTGAGCTCCTCCGGGGTTCCGAACCTGGAGCTGACTGCAAATAGAGAAGATACCTGATATCCGAAAGATCCATAGTAGGGGTGCTCCTGTATGGCCATTAACTGAATTGTATTATAGCCAAGTTGAGATATCTTAGGGAGTATGTTTACTCTAAAATAGTTAAAATCGGCAACTCCCGGCTCCTCTGTGCTCATCCCGATATGAGCTTCGTAAATAAGTGGATTTTTGACCTTTTTTACCCTCTTGAATCTCCATTCATAGGGAGGGGGACTCCAAACCTGAGCCGCGAAAAGCTTAGTATCGGGGTCCTGTACAGTACGTGTCGCATATGCAGGAATCCTCTCACCTTCGCCTGTTGACCAGCATATTATCCACTTAAAGAGATCGCCGTGTTTTATAGCTGAGGCATGAAGCTTGAGCTCCCAGTTCCCTTCACCAATATTTTTTAGACGGTAGTTCTCATCTTTACTCCAGGAGTTAAACTCTCCTGTGAGGTAAACGGCGGTTGCACCGGGTGCCCACTCGCGGAAAATCCATCCTCCGTCAGAGTCTCTTGTAACTCCATAGAAGAGGTGTGAGTTTACAGATTCACAAAGCCTCTTACCATATCCTGCTATCTCATCCCTTCTTATTATACTTGCACTGTATCTGCTCCATATACTCCGCTTCCAGGGTTCAAGCCAGGGATCATCCTTCCATAATTTCAGCTCTTCCATATGGTAACTTATTTAAGAAGAGAGTCGGTCTCATCTCTGTATCCCTTAATCTGCTCCCTACAGAAGTTAATCAGATAGAGTGCCCTCTTGACCTCCTGTGAAATATTCTCAAGTGGAGTATCCGGGTTTTCAATCTTTTTTGCAAGCTCCTCAAGCTCTTTAAGTGCCTGCATATAGGTAATATTACTCTCTTCCATTCTCTTTAGATTTTACTGTACAACTTAGATAACCATCCGTTAAGATAAGCTTTAGTGTATCACCGCAGCTGATATCTTTGATACTGCGTACTCTCTGACCCTCTCTCAATGCAAGGGTATATCCCTTAACTAGCAGAAGAAGTGGATTTGATGCAGTAATCCTCCTCTCTATAATCTCAAGCTTATGCTCCTCTTCTCTGTATCTGCTTTTGAGGGAGCTTGATATCCTATCCTTTAACCTCTCAGTTTTAATATTCTCTGTATGAAGTCTCGACTGCAAAGCTAATGAAACTCTTCTTGATAAAAAAATGAGCTGCTGCTCCTCAGCCGCAAAGAGATCTATTATGTAATCAGCTGCTGCTGTAGGCGTTTTTAAAAAAGTGTGTGATACCATATCTGCAATATGGTGGTCATGATCGTGCCCTATTGCTGTAATTACAGGAATAGGAAAGTGAGCAATATTTATTGCAAGATTATAGTCATCGAAGCAGACAAGATCCTGGGCTGCTCCACCTCCGCGCAAAATAAGCAGGAGGTCGAAACTATCCGGTATTTCTGCTGCTCTCTCAAGGGCGCCAATTATCCCTTCCGGGGCACCATCTCCCTGCATTGGGGCAGGGAAGAGTGTTATAGAAAAATTAAACCCGTATTCATTCTCTTCTAAGTGTTTAACAAAATCTCTATACCCTGCAGCACCCTCTGATGAGATAACAGCCAATCTACGCGGAAGTGAAGGAACTCCAAGAGATGAATTAATACCAAACATCCCCTCACTCTTTAGGCGTGAAATAGTTTTTTGTCTTATAAGTTCCTGTTCGCCAATTGTAAAAGAGGGATCAATATCGGATATTACAAGAGAGAGCCCGTAAACCGGTGAGTACTGGACTTGTGCCAAAACCAGAACAGTTATGCCTTTTGAGAGAGCTCTGCCTGTAGCTGTCTCAAAATATGGTTTTATCATTCTATAGGTTGAGGACCAGATTACAGCCTGTATCTTTGCAGATATGCTACCTCCCTCTCTCTCCTTATCTATAAGCTCCAGATAACAGTGTCCGCTCGAGTTGACTTTGACCTCTCCGGTCTCTGCTCTGAGCCAGTATTTTCCGGGAATCGCCTCATCCAGTGCCCCCCTTATTCTCTCTTGCAATTGCGTTAAAGTAATAATCTCCCTGTTTCCCATTATGACCGATTTTAACAGACTTCGTACAAATATAAGCAATAATATTGTACCTTTGCGGGGATATATATACTATGAAAATATCTCAGGCCATATTCTCCGGAAGCTCTCCGTCAATTAAGGAGAGGCCGACGCTGCGACTCCCGGAATTTGCCTTTATAGGCAGATCGAATGTTGGGAAATCATCGCTTATCAATATGTTATGCCGTATGGGAAAGCTTGCCCATACATCATCCAAGCCGGGAAAGACTCGTCTTATTAATCACTTTTTAATAAATGAATCGTGGTATCTTGTAGACCTTCCGGGTTACGGTTATGCGAAGATCTCAAAAAAAGAGAAGGAGAGACTCTCAGATATGATAAAGGGGTATATCAATGGTTCGGCAGAGCTTAGAAATCTCTTTGTCCTTCTCGATTCAAGGCATGAGATCCAAACAATTGACCTCAATTTTATAAATCTGCTTGGAGAGGCGGGGGTTCCATTCTCTATTATCTATACAAAATGTGATAAGTCAGGGATAAATACTCTAAACGGACGTGTCGAAAAAAACAACTCAACTCTGCTTCAATACTGGGAGGAGCTGCCACCATGGTTTATAACATCTTCTGAGACAGGTGCAGGCAGGGATGATGTTCTTGAGTATATTGGAAACAATTTAAAAAATATAAACCCATAAATATGGATCACCAGCATAAGATTAAGATTTTTTCCTGCAGAAGTTCCAGATATCTTGCAGAGAAGATTGCCGACTCATTAAAACTGGAGATTGGAAAGACCTCCGTTACTATCTTCAGCGACGGAGAGTTCCAGCCTGCCTTTGAAGAGAGTGTACGAGGAGCGACAGTATTCATTGTCCAGTCCACAAATCCGCCGGTTGACAATATCTTTGAACTGTTGCTTATGATTGATGCAGCAAGAAGAGCATCTGCATATAAGGTAATAGCCGTTATCCCCTACTTCGGATGGGCAAGACAGGACAGAAAAGATCGCCCAAGAGTTCCGATTGGGGCAAAAATGGTTGCCAACCTTATGGATGCAGCCGGCTGTGACAGGGTGATGACTGCTGATCTGCATGCAGATCAGATTCAGGGCTTCTTCGATTTTCCTGTTGATCACATCTATGCCAGCTCAGTATTTCTCCCTTACCTTCGTGATCTTAAACTGGATAACCTCTCTATAGCTGCTCCCGATATGGGTGGCGCAAAGAGGGCAAATGCATACTCGAGGATACTTGGATGCCCTCTTATTATATGTCATAAATCTAGAGAGAAGGCAAATGTTGTAGGCTCTATGACTGCAATTGGAGATGTAGAGGGGAGAAACATCGTAATTATAGATGATATGATTGATACTGCTGGGACAATAACAAAGGCAGCAGATATGCTAATGGAGAAGGGAGCACTTAGTGTACGGGCCCTTGCAACTCATCCCGTTCTTTCAGGGCCAGCATATGACAGAATAGCAAAATCTCAGCTTAAGGAGGTTATTGTATCCGACACACTGCCGCTAACATCTAATCCTGACACAGATATGTCAAAAATAAAGGTTCTATCTGTAGCAGAGATATTTGCCGATGTTATCGATAAAGTATATAACTATCAATCAATAAGTACAAGTTTTATCTTTTAGACTATGTTCACACAAAAAGCAGATGTTGTTTACGGTCAGCTGGTCAAAGGTCTATCGGCATTCTTTCGTGATCAGGGTAAGGAGAGAGCAGTTCTGGGACTCTCCGGAGGTATAGATTCGGCTGTTGTACTTTGCCTTGCTGTTGAGGCGCTGGGGAGAGAGAATGTTCATGCCATACTTATGCCATCGCCGTTTTCAACTCTTCACTCTGTTGCCGATGCTGTAGAACTCTCTGATAACTTGAATGTAAAGTATGATATTGTACCTATTGAGGGTATTTTCAACAGATATCTAAAGGAGCTGGAGGAGCTCTTCTGCTCAGATATAAAAGATATAACATTAGAGAATCTACAAGCCAGGATAAGAGCTAACATCCTTATGGCATATGCAAACAATACAGGAGCTCTGCTGCTTAACACCTCCAATAAGAGCGAGATGGCCATGGGTTACGGTACTCTTTACGGAGATTTATGCGGAGCTGTAATGGTTATTGCAGATCTTTACAAGCTTGAGGTGTATGAACTTGCTAAATATATAAACACTATCCATAGAGTTATTCCTCACTCAACATTAACCAAAGAGCCCTCTGCCGAACTTAGAATAGACCAAAAAGATAGTGACACCTTACCTGAATACTCTGTTTTGGACCCTATTTTGCATTCACTTATAGAGAGAGGGCTATCTCAGAAGGAGCTAATAGAGTCAGGGAGCGACAGAGTACTGATAGACAGAATAGTAAAGCTAATGGAAAACTCTGCATTCAAGGTACATCAACTCCCTCCAATGCTCGCTATTGGGGAGCACCCCTTGTTACCGCACAACAAGTGCTTTAAATGCATATAATTATGGAACTTATACTACTTACCATTGCTCTTGTAGGCATAGCTTTTCTGCTTCTCTCATTCAATATCGTTGTCAGAAAAAACGGGAAGTTTCCCGATACCGAAATAGGTCGTAACAGAGAGATGCGGGCATTGGGTCTATCCTGTGCCAAATCTCAGGAGAGGGCTCTCTGGAGGGCAAAAAAGGTTCTCTCGGAGCAGGAGAGCTGCTCATCATGCAGCTGCTGCTCGTCTGACGAATAGATCGTCTATTGTAATTATTGATTATCTTTGCCCCATTATGAGTATTGTAGCTATAGTAGGACGCCCTAATGTGGGTAAATCTACCTTTTTTAACAGACTTGTCGGAATGAGACAAGCTATTGTAGATGAGATAGCGGGTGTAACCCGTGACCGCCATTACGGCAGGTGTGAATGGAATGGACGAGAGTTCTCTGTTATTGACACCGGCGGATATGCCGTAAATACCGATGATGTTTTTGAAGAGGAGATAAGGAAACAGGTGCTTCTTGCGATTGAGGAGGCAGATGTTATTCTCTTTATGTGTGAAATATCAACCGGAATAACCGATTTTGACTATATAATAGCAGATATCCTAAGACGTTCCAAAAAGCCGGTGCTTGTTGTTGCAAACAAGGTGGATACCGGTGACCGTATGTTTGATATTCACCAGTTCAATATGTTTGGTCTTGGAGAGCCATGGGCTCTCTCATCGGCAAGCGGAAGCGGTTCCGGTGATCTTCTCGACAAGGTGGTTGAGATGCTGCCGGAAGAGAGTGAAGTGAAAGAGGTGATAAGATTGCCTCACTTCACAATTATCGGGAAACCCAATGTTGGAAAATCTTCTTTGGCTAACGCCCTTCTGGGTGAGGAGAGAAACATAGTAACCCCTGTTGCCGGCACGACAAGAGATTCAATATCTACCCGTTACAATAAATATGGACATGAGTTCATTTTAGTTGATACAGCAGGACTAAGAAAGAAGACCAGAGTTAAGGAGGATCTTGAATTCTACTCTGTAATGAGATCGGTAAGAGCTATCGAGTACTCCGATGTCTGTATCTTAATGCTTGATGCCCAGCTGGGGGTAGAACATCAGGACCTTGCAATTTTCAACCTGATTATTAGAAACAGAAAAGGGTGTGTTATTGTGGTTAATAAGTGGGATACAATTGAGGACAAAGGGACAAATACCATGAAGGAGTTTACCGCAAAGATTAAAGAGAGAATTGCTCCATTTAATGATATACCCATTGTTTTTACCTCTGTAATTAACAAGCAGAGGATTCTTGATGTTCTTAATGCAGCTGCCCAAGTACATATAAACAGAAGTAAAAGAATACCTACCTCTAAGCTTAATGAGCATATGCTTCCGGAGATCGAGAACAATCCGCCTCCATCAATTAAAGGGAAGTATGTAAGGATAAAATATGTTACTCAATTACCTACACCGGCGCCATCCTTTGCATTCTTCTGCAATCTTCCCCAGTATGTAAGGGAGGATTACAAAAGGTTCCTTGAGAATAGACTACGTGAGAAGTTCGACTTCTCCGGAGTACCGGTACAGATATTCCTCAGACAGAAATAGAGCTCACAAATAGAGCTTTCCAAGGTTTGTGGAGCGGCTAAAGAGGGACCTTTACAATAAAAGCTGCGCCCCCTAATTTTTGCGATCTTTCGTAGTGAATAGAGCCCTGACTCTGCTCCATTATCCTTCTGCATATTGCAAGTCCCAGGCCGGTCCCTCCGCTCTTTGTAGTAAAGTTTGGTTTAAATAGCCTGTGGGTAAGACTCTCCGCAACTCCGGTGCCGCTATCCTGAACAGTAATAATATAGTTAGAGTCATCTTTTTCGAGTGTAATCAGAATGGTTCCGCAATCCAACTGCTCTACAGCCTGAACAGCGTTAGAGAATAGATTGACCAGAACTCTTGTAAGCTGTGTCTTTCTTGCCATTACAAAAGCATTCTTAATACCGCTTTCAAAAGAGAGCAATATGTTGTCCCTGGTATTAAAGAGAATAAGCTGCTCCCTTATAAGGGTATTGAGATCAAACTCACTAAGCTCTTCGGAGTAGAAGCGAGAGAAGCTAGAGAACTCACCGGCAGCCTCTGAGAGGATATCTATCTGTTCAATCAGTGAATTTGCAAGAGCATCAAATCTTTTTGGCCAATCCTCTACTCCATGCTCCTTCATCCTCATAAGATGCTGAATGCTAAGCCTCATAGGGGTGAGAGGATTCTTTATCTCGTGCGCTATCTGCCTCGCCATCTCCCTCCAGGCTTGCTCTCTTTCACTTGCCGCAAGCCTTCTTGTACTCTCATTTACATCATCTACCATCTTATTATAGGCAGATACCAGAGTCCCAAGTTCATCTCTGTTTGTATAGTTGATATGCTCCGGTTGCTGGGAGATATCGAGTAACTGCATTTTTCGGCTTATCTCAGCAAGTGGTTTAGAGATGGAGTTGGATAGTACAACTCCTCCGAAAACAGCAGCAAGGATAAGGAGTAGATAGATATTTATAATTGCGGCAATAATTGATGATGCATCTTTACGGAAATCGCTCTGTCTCGAGAAATATGGTATATTGACAATGGCAATAAGCCTACCCTCTACATTGAAAAGAGGTGCATAAAGAGAGTAGAAGGTCAAATCACCTATGCTCTCCCTGTTGACAAACTGCTTTTTGTTATTGTGTACAATCTCCCTGTATGCTACAGGGTTCATTCTTGTGCCGGAGAGAAATCTGTCAAAGATCTCGGTTCTTGTGGTGCGTAACAGAAGGCCGTCAGAGCTATAGACGTTTATATCAATCTGAGCTGTTCCTGAGAGCCGGTTCATTGCCTCAAGCAGTTTTAGATTATTAAAAACCGGGTCGTTATAACGCTGAGCTAGCCGACTGTAGTATGAGAGTGTGCTCTGAACCGAGGACATCTTCTCCTCCATCTGCTCCCTGTTGTTCTCGTCAAAATACCTTATTGAGAACCATACACTCCCTGTACCCATTGCAAGTAGAGCGAATACTAAAGATGAGATAATCAGAACAGATATCTTCCATCTGAAAGAGTTTCGGGGAACATTATAGAGATAATCTTTCTGACGGATTCTTATAAAACCTAAAATTATCAAAGAGTAGAAGAGCATAAGGTAGGAGAAGGAGACTATATAAGGGAAGATATCTCTTGCAGGTCTTGATATTATTATCAGGTTCTCAGAAGATATTTTATGGATAAAGTGTATATATCCATCCTCCCTTTCGCTTTTGTATCCTATTTCATAATCTCTTCCTGTTGTAATGGGGTAATTATACCTCCCTCCATAGGATATAAGCCTGTCGTTCAAATATTTTCCATAGGAATACCCGGATGGAATATTGTAAGTATCCAGCTTTTTATGGTCGAGAAGCATATCGGGATAACCTATAGACTCTCGCATAAACTTACTGTCAAATTCAATATAAAGACGAATCTCCTCTCCAAAATATCTGTACGAAAAGAGTCCTAAGTAGCTTATTCTGCCGTTATAGTTATTCATAAAGAAGAAACGGGAGTTCTCACCCAACTGCATTCCGTAACGGTATAGCTCCTGTTCGTAAAACTTATTGCAATTTACCTGTGGGGCATCCTGGTTTGAGATATCCGGGATAAGCATAGATCGAGTTGCACAGATTGTAAGTCTCATATCATATCTTTGGAGAATGCTCCAAAAATAGGCCTCTGTAAGTCTGTTGTTTATAAGTTCGAGACTCTGGTTTAAAGATAATGGAACCCACAACCCTAAGATAGGGTCATTCTCAATATACTTCTCAAGAGCTCTCAGCTGTAACTCCATTGTAAGATCTCTCTCTACAGACATCTTTGTTGTCCAGACCCTGTTTCTGTTAAACTCCTTTTGGTATCCGTAAAAACTTACTGTTAAAAGAGTATATAGAGATATAACTGATATAAAGAGGGTCAGGGCTCGTCTCTCAAAAAAAGAGAAGCGTCTCTCTCTTGTGACAAATGGTCTGGTCAGCTGTAGTGAGAAGAGCAGAGATATAAATAGCAGACCGTAACTTATATAAACAATAAGAGAGTAGATGGATATCTCATCAATCTTATAGAGCTCCATAACTATATTGGAGTTTAATATAAGTGAACGTATGCTGTAGTGTATATAGGGGATTATTACAAGCGGAAGGGCAAAAAAGATGGATGATGCTGCAAATCTTTTAGTTTTTGATGACTTAAGAGCAAAGAGAGCCACTCTCCTTCTAACCATAAACAGAGCTGCAACTAAAAAAAAGAGCAGCAGATTATTTATTAGAAGATCGGCTAATGAGTTAAAAAGCCCCGAATCTGCATATAGGTTTGGAGAGAATATCTCCATCTCTCCCTGCATCTCTTTTGCCTGAGAAAGGGCTACAAACCTGATAAGTATAAGCCCGGCCGTAGTGGCAAAAAAAGATTTCATATCCCTTTTGATCTGCAGGTTTGAGAAGAGAGCCAATATAACAAAGAAGATTGCGACCCATCTTAGTGTTACTCCGGTCTCGCCTGCTTTAGATGGAAGAGTTTTGAGAACAGAGAAGAGAACGCCTCCATCTTTCCCGTGAATAATATAGGATTCGTCATAGGTGACCGGAACAATGGAGAGCTGCCTTCTAAGAGAGAAATTGGGATTAATCTTATTGCTAAGTATACTGTTTTCGGTCGGGAAATCTGTCTGAACAAGGAGTGCTGAGACCAGAGTCTGGTTACCCTTTACATAAATATTTACGATATACCATGCCGACCCTAAACTGACATACTGCTCTACAAGCCCCAAATATGCGAGAGGTGTATTGGTAACTACTCTGCTGTTAAGGTGGTTAATTCTATAGTCAAAAGTAAAAAAATCTATATCGTCATTTGCAATCGGGAGCTGGTTTATCCAGCTTGATAGGGTGTCATTAAAGTATCGGTAGATTACCATATCCTCCGGCAAAGGGGGATCAAACGATACAAACTCACTCTCCGGGGAGCTGAGTGTCTTTTCGGCATACTTTTCTAGTATCTCCTGACGTTTATGGATGAGATTCTCAAGTCTTTCGACCTCCCTATCCATAGAGCCTGTCGAGGAGAATTCAAGAAAAGATGCGATGGTGGCTAGCACTGCCACTATCCACAAAACAAAAGTTCTCCTTTTAAATATATCTTTAAAATCAATTTTTACCATCTATCTGTTGTGATACGGCTCCCCCTTAAGAATGGTGAAAGCCCTGTAAAGTTGTTCCAAGAAAATAACCCTTACCATTTGGTGTGAGAATGTCATTTTAGAGAGAGAGAACTTATCGTTTGATCTGGAGTAGACAGCATCCGAGAATCCGTATGCACCTCCAACAGAGAAGACAACCCGCTTTACTCCTGACACTCTAAGCCTCTCTATCCTTGATGCGAACTCTTCCGAATTTCCAAGCTCTCCCCTCTCATCAAGAAGAATAAGATAATCTCCATCTTTGAGGGCCTTGAGAATCAACTCTCCCTCCCTCTCCTTTATCTGTTTTTTACTAAGTACCGATACATTCCGAATGTCGGGGATCTCTCTTTTTGAATATGATACATAGTGTTTGAGCCTCTCTTCGTAAAGAGAGATGCCCTCTCTAAGATAGGGGGTGTCTGTTTTTCCTATAACGAGCAACTCTATCTTCATCATCACAAAATTACAATTAATTTGAGATATTCCGGAGATTTGTATTAATTTTATGGTTTATCGAGTGGCTTGATTTTTGCTTTTATCTACAAAATGTGGATTAATGATATGATGAAAAGGATTATTACAGCTCTTATTCTCTCTATCTCCGGTATTGCAGCTGTCTTTGCACAGCCTGCACAAAATCAGCCTAATGGACAGGATGTATTTGTGCCGATTGCAAAATATATCCAAAACGGAGATGCCGAGAGGCTGGCAGTTTGGTTCGCCCCAAATCTTGAAATTGATATATTAGGGACTAATAATGTTTGCAGCAGGCAGCAGGCTAAGCAGATATTAAAAGAGTTCTTTGTAGAGTACTCTCCTAAGAGTTTTACTATTCAGTACCGTAGCGGTAAACCTCCCATGAAATACGCTGTTGGCAATCTTAATGCCGGGGGTAGTAAGTTTCGTGTAACACTGTTTGTAAAGACACAGCAGGATGGTAATTTTATTCAGCAGCTCCGTATTGAGAAAGAGTAATCAACTTATAGGAGTTCTAAACATCTTATCTGTTAACGGAAAACCGGTTTTGCAAATGCAATAACATCATCTTTTGTTATTATATTGTTGCTTAGAATCATAAGTCTCTCAACAACATTTCTCAGCTCCCTTATATTCCCTGTCCATTTATATCCGGTAAGCTCATCCAGTGCACTCTGCTCAATAGTTCGCGCAGGCATACCTGTCTCCTGAGAGATCTGGTTAAGAAAGTGTGCGACTAACAGGGATATATCCTCCCTTCTGTCACATAACGGCGGTACATGCATAACTATCACACTTAGTCGGTGAAAGAGGTCCTCACGGAATGTGCCTCTCTCTATCTCATCGGTCAGGTTCTTATTTGTTGCGGCTATAACCCTCACTTTTACATTTATATCCTTATCACTGCCAACTCGGCTTATCCTATTCTCCTGCAATACTCTCAAAACTTTTGCCTGAGCTGCAAGACTCATATCTCCAATCTCATCCAGGAAAAGAGTTCCTCCGTCTGCCTGCTCAAACTTACCTTTATGCTGTTTAACAGCAGAGGTAAAAGCACCCTTCTCATGACCAAAAAGCTCACTCTCTATAAGCTCTCCCGGAATAGCTGCACAGTTTACCTCAACAAAAGGCATGGTATTCCTATTGCTTTTTTCATGAAGCCATCTAGCTACCAGCTCTTTGCCGGTACCATTGGAACCTGTTATCAATACCCTTGCCTCTGTTGGTGCAACCCTCTCTATCATCTCCTTGATTCTTGTTATAGCTGGAGATACTCCAACAATTTCGGGTATCTTTGCCACTCTTTTTTTAAGAATCTTTGTCTCCTTAACAAGGTTGGTCCTGTCAGTGGCGTTTCTCAGAGTTATCAATATCCTGTTAAGATCCAGTGGTTTTTGGATAAAATCAAAAGCTCCCCGCTTGATGCAATCTACAGCAGAGTCAATCGAGCCGTGTCCGGAGATCATTATGACGGATGAGTCGATATTTGCCTCGTTAAGCTTGTCTAAAAGCTCCATACCATCCATGTTGGGCATCTTGATATCAGAAAAGATTACATCATAACTCCCTGCTGTAGCCAAGGCAAGCCCCTCTACCCCATCTGCTGCAAGGGATACCTCATGTCCTTCGAATTCAAGTATCTCCTTGAGTGTGTTTCTAATGGATCTCTCGTCGTCTATAATAAGAAGTTTCATTTTTTCGGCTATTTCAGATATTAATAATTTGTCATTGATGCGGCAACCTCTGCCATATAACCCTCTTTAAGGGAGTAAGAAGATTGGTAAAGCTCGGTAATTCCAAGTTTTGTTATGACATACTCAGCAAAAATGCTGCCTAAAACCATATAGTCAACCCTCATCGGAGACATTCCGGCCATCTTTATCCTCTCATCCCTGGTTGAGCGTAGTAATCTTTGGTGCAGATCAAAGAAAGAGTCAAGTGGCAGCTCCATTGCCGGTAGCTCTCCGCTATCTCCGGGGAATATAAGCTCCCTGAGTGTATCAAAAGAGCCTGATGAGCCTATCAGCAATTTTGGTCTATATATAGATGCCTGATGGATAAGAGTCTCGAGAGATTTGTCAAGGTAGCTCTTATATTGGTCAATCTGCTCCCGGGTAATAGGGTCTGAGGGATTTATCAACTCCTTTATCCTTATTACCCCCAAGGGGTAGCTCATCTTCCAGTAGATCTCACTCTTATCGGCTATAATAAACTCGTTACTTCCACCACCTATATCCAGAACAAGCACCTTCTCATTATAGAGAAGCAATGACTCCCTGACCCCTTTGTAGATAAGCTCTGCCTCCCTCTCTCCCGATATTATCTCTACATCTATTCCGTACCGACTTCTGAGATTCTCTGCAAACTCCTCTCCGTTGGAGGCATCTCTAATTGCAGATGTTGCAAAGGCCTTTACTACTGTTGCACCTCCCTGCTGATTGAGTATCTCGGTAAGATTATCCATCGCTTCAATAGAGGAGTCAATCGCATCCTTTGTTAGATATCCATTTTTGAATCCACCTTTTCCTATATGAGAACCTCTCTGTATTACCTTTAATATACTACACTCATCTTTTGAAACCCGGGCAATTAGAAGATTGAAAACATTTGTGCCAAGGTCAAAAACAGCTATTACCATCTCAAAAATTTTTACAAAGATAATCCTTTTTTATGTATGTTTGTTTTTATAAAAGTATGATAAAAAGAGATATTATTATTGCTGTTGACGGCCACTCGTCCACAGGAAAAAGCACTTTTGCAAAGGCAATTGCGCAAAAATACGGGCTTATCTATGTAGATACCGGAGCTCTCTACAGAGGAGTTACCCTCGCCTCTGTCAGAGGTGGGATTACAACATTCAATGACCCTTCCGATATAGAGCGGCTGGAGATACTTATGTCAAAAACAGAGCTTACTTTCAAACCCACCGGAGAGGGTGGTGCAAGCGAACTATGGTTAGGCGATGAGAATATAGAGAGAGAGATCAGGAGTCTTGAGATCTCCGGAAAGGTTAGTATCTATGCCTCTCTCCCTTCGGTAAGAGGATACGTTGATTCGATACTTAAAGGTTACGGAGTGAGAAGAGGTGTTGTTATGGATGGCAGGGATATTGGGACTGTTGTCTTTCCCGATGCCGATCTTAAGATATTTATGACAGCCGATGCCCGTATAAGAGCGCAAAGAAGATGTAACGAGATGACATTAAGAGGAGATGAGGCAGATTTTGAAGAGGTGTTAAAAAATGTCAATGAGAGGGATTTTATGGATGAGAACAGGGAGAGTGCCCCTCTGAGAAGGGCTGATGATGCTCTCTTTTTAGACAACAGTTATATGACTCATGAAGATCAGATGGTATGGATAGAGAAGATTATATCCCAAAAATGGGGCTAATTGTTGAGGTTGACAGCAAATCCGGGTTCTGTTACGGAGTCATCAGAGCTGTAAGAGTGGCCGAAAACTACCTAAAGGAGAACAAACACATCTACTCTCTTGGTGCAATTGTCCATAACGATACTGAGTTAGCCAGGCTTAATGCTTTAGGCATGAATATAATCCAACACTCAGATATTGACAGAATCGAGAACACCAGCCTCTTTATCAGGGCCCACGGAGAACCCCCGTCAACTTATAAAAAAGCTGCCGAAAGAGGTCTGATGGTAATGGATTGCACATGTCCTGTCGTTCTTAAACTTCAGGAGAGGATCAGAAAGGGTTACCGGAAGGTTAAGGAGAGAGGAGGAACACTGCTGATTTACGGAAAAAAGGGGCATGCAGAGGTTAATGGTCTTATCGGACAGGTTGGTGGAGATGCTGTGATAATTGAGAGTGAAAAGGACCTCGAGTGTGTAGATTTCAAAAAAGCAGTTACAATATTCTCTCAGACTACCATGGATACTTCTCACTACTCATCCATTATCTCCTCTATTAAAAGAAGAGTTTCAGAAGCAGACGGTGATCCCGAAAATTTTGAATATCACAATACTATTTGCCGCCAGGTATCCTCCAGACATCCTCATTTAAGACTCTATTGCACTAAACACGACGTAATTATATTTGTCAGCGGAGGTGAGAGCTCTAACGGGAAGATACTATTTGAGACATGTCGTTCAGTCAACTCCAGAGCATACAAGATTGAGAGTAGTAAAAATCTGGATAGCTCATGGTTTAATCCCGGCGAAACTGTAGGAGTCTGCGGAGCAACTTCAACACCTATGTGGCAACTGAACGAAATTGCCGAGATTATCCGAAACTATTGATTTAATAATAATTATACCTATAATCTGCTAAGAATAATGGTGGAGACTACACTCTATGCCAAGGTTATCCTACCACTTCGTCTTTCGATGGATGTAAGCTATATTGTTCCCGCACATCTTACGAATTCCGTTCTACGCGGCTCTTATGTAAGGGTCCTCTTCTCAGGCAGAATCTATACCGCAACTGTTCTCTCAGTCTCATCAGAATCTCCCGGTCAAAATGTTGTATGCAAGGAGATTGAAGGAGTAGAGATGCTGCCTCCTGCTTCAGAAAATGAACTTGAGCTGTGGAGCTGGATCTCAAGTTACTATATGTGTACCTTGGGAGAGGTTTTTAGCGCAGCACTACCCTCTCCTGTTGCCAAGGGGGTAAAAAAAAGGGTTGGAAAGGGGAACTCAGAGGTGAGTAAGTCAGAGACTCCCGACTCATTAACGCCCGAACAGAGTGAGGTTTTCCGACAGATATCAGATAATTTAGGAGAGAGAATACCCTCTCTTCTTAAAGGTGTTACCGGATCAGGTAAGACCGAGATATATATTCAACTTGCCTTTGAAACTCTCGGCAGAGGTGAGAGTGTTCTGTTTATGGTGCCCGAGATAGCTCTTAGCAGACAACTGCAACAGAGGTTGGAGCGCTTTTTTGGCAATAAGCTGGTAGTTTACCACTCCGGCCAGACTCCTGCCCAAAGGAGAGATGCATATGAGAGGATAAAGTCAGATAGTGAACCTTCAATAACTCTTGGGCTCAGATCATCGGTCTTTCTCCCTTTCCATTCGCTTGGGCTTGTTATTATTGACGAAGAGCACGACACCTCTTATAAGCAGAGTGAACCATCTCCAAGGTATAACGGAAGAGACACTGCCCTGATGCTTGCCAGGATTCATAAAGCCGGTGTTGTAATGGGATCGGCAACACCCTCTCTGGAGAGTATATACAACTGCTTTACAGGAAGATATTCTCTGGTTGAGCTCAACAACAGATATTACGGAGAGGAGAACCCGACGGTAGAGATAGTTGATACAATAAGAGAACAAAAAAGAGGACGAATGGAGGGGCTCTTCTCATCCTCTGTGCTCGAAGCTATAAGGGGACGAATTGCAAAGGGGGAGCAGACCCTTATTTTCCGCAACAGAAGGTCTTACTCCCCTATGATTCAATGTATCTATTGCGGAGACATACCTGGTTGTATCAACTGTAATGCTGCAATGAGCTATCACAAGGGTAAGGCTCTTGTTCAGTGTCACTATTGCGGCTATAACAGACGGTTTACAACTATATGTACAAAATGCGGAAAACCGGGGCTTAAGGAGAGAGGCTGCGGTACAGAGATGATTGAGGAGCAGATAAAAGAGTTGATTCCGGAGGCAAGGGTTGCCAGATTCGATGCCGAGACAACTGCAAAAAAAAGTGAGATAAGAAGAATTCTGGGTGAATTCTCACAAAACAAGAGAGATATCTTAGTAGGGACACAGATGATAAGTAAGGGGTTTGACTTTGAAAACCTTACTCTTATAGTTCTTATTCAGGCAGATGCTATGTTTGCAGCAGAAGATTTCCGTGCAGGAGAGAGGGCATTACAGATGCTTGTACAGTTGGCAGGTCGAGGAGGAAGAAGACATAGCAGAGGGCATATTATTGTTCAAACATCTCAGCCCGAGAATAGAGTCTATAAACAGTTCTCAATTGGTGATAACAACTATTCCGGGGAGCTTGAAGAGAGGGGAGAGTTCGGTTATCCACCATTCTCAAGGATGATTAAGATAATTGTAAAAGGGAGAGATAGGGAGGCTTTGAATATATTTGCATCAGAGATCTCGTCAATGCTTACTGCTTCAGGTATTAGCGACCACTCCGCTCCTTTCCCTCCACCTGTGGATAGACAGATGGGTGAGCATATCCTGTATATATGGATGAAGCTTCAAAGAAACAGTGATCTTACTGCAATCAAAGGAAGAGTTATCGATGGAGTTGAGTTGTTGATAAAAGAGAGAGGCAAAGGCATTAAAGTTCAATTTGATGTGGATCCTCAATAACTCTTTTTGAATATGGGTTACTAAATTTGGCTTTTGCTTAAAAGATTTTTGTAAATTTGCGTGATTGACCGGAATATTATTCTTTAACTTTATATGGGAAAAATTATAGCTATAGCCAACCAGAAAGGCGGAGTAGGTAAAACAACCACAGCCATTAATCTATCTGCATCTCTGGCAGTGATGGAGAAGAGGGTTCTTCTGGTAGATGCCGACCCTCAGGCAAACTCTACTTCAGGTCTCAATTTTGATCCCGACTCAACATCCAGACTCACTCTTTACGAGACTCTGATTGGTGACAAAAAGATTGACGAGATCCTACTTGACACCGAGATCTCGGGTCTCAAACTTGCTCCCTCGCACATCAATCTTGTGGGAGCTGAGATTGAGATGCTCAATATTCCTGAGAGAGAGGGTGTTCTTAAAAAAGCTCTTACACCGCTCAAAGATGAGTTTGACTATATAATTATTGATTGCTCACCCTCACTTGGCATAATAACCATCAACTCTCTGACTGCTGCCGACTCTGTTCTGATACCTGTTCAATGTGAATACTTTGCTCTGGAGGGGCTTGGTAAGCTTTTAAATACAATTAAGCTTGTACAAAACAGACTCAATACAGCACTTAAAATTGAGGGGTTCCTTCTTACAATGTTTGATGGTAGGACACGACACTCCAACCTTGTTGTAGATGAGGTAAGGAGTCACTTTAATGAGATGGTTTTCAAAACAGTAATCCAGAGAAATGTACGCCTTACCGAGGCTCCGTCTCATGGAAAACCTGTTATTCTGCATGATGCTCTCTCCGCCGGTACAAATAACTATCTCAATCTGGCAAAAGAGATCTTAAACAACAACTCGCAATGATGAAAAAATCTGCGTTGGGGAGGGGCCTCGGGGCTCTGATCTCCGACATTGACAACCTTAATCTCAACGGGTCAACCGTATCTTACACAGAGGCGACACCCGCATCTATATCAGAGATTCCTCTCGATCTGATTGAGGCAAACCCATTTCAGCCAAGGAGCTCTTTTGACGCCTCTCTGCTTGAGGAGTTGTCTGAGTCTATAAAGATACTTGGTCTTATTCAGCCGATTACAGTAAGGTTGTCCGAAAATGGAAAATATCAGATTATAAGCGGAGAGCGTCGTTTCCGGGCTGCACAGCTTGCAGGTCTCACTCAGATACCTGCATATATACGGAAAGCTGACGACCAGGGCATGCTTGAGATGGCAATTGTTGAGAATATCCAGCGTGAAAATCTTGACTCAATAGAGGTAGCTCTTAGTTTTCAGCGTCTTATAGAGGAGTGCAATCTTACTCAGGAGGAGATGGCAGAGAGGGTTGGAAAAAAGAGGGCAACTGTCACCAACTACCTTCGTCTGCTTAAACTGCCTGCAGAGATTCAGCTGGTTTTACGGGCCAAGAGAATAACAATGGGGCACGCCCGCGCACTTCTTGCAATTGAGAGTCCCGGGAAACAACTCAAGTTATGCAACACCATTATCGAGAAGGACCTCTCTGTCAGAGAGACAGAGCAGAGGATAAAAAAGATGCTCGAAGCACCCACTGTAAAGAGACAGCCAGATGAGATCAATCAGGATCTTGATGACTCTTACTTCCGTTTACTCGATTTCCTTGGAAAATATTTCAACAACAACATAAGCCTCAAAAGGGACGAAAAAAACGGAACCGGTTCAATCACAATCCGGTTTAATGGAGATGAAGAGGTTACAAACTTCATAAATGCAATAGAGAAAACAAATCTGTAATCAGAATATGAAGCTTCGCCCCTTAATAACGCTTCTGCTGATATTTGTCTGCTACTTTGCGCAGGCACAGTTCCCCGGTCAGATGCAACAGATTGGCCCTCCGGGATCCAATCAGAATCAGAATCAAAATGCCGACGACTCAACTTTTACAGGCACAAGGCGTGAACCTTACTCTCTAAAGCGCTATTTCAAAAGTCTTGCAGGCAAGGACAGTATGAATATAGCCCGTATGTGGGGAGGCTCTCTCCTTCTGCCTGGGAGCGCTCAGCTTTATAACAAACAGTACTGGAAAATTCCTCTGGTATATGCCTCCACCGGAGGGCTACTCTTTGCCGGTTACAGATTTAATGTTGCCTGGCACAATACCGGAGATGAGAAGTATAAGAGTACACGGAATCTCTGCTACTTGGGAGCTGCTCTCTCTTACTGGGGATCTGTGATGGACGGTATTTCAAACTTCAAGTATCACAAAGATGTACTACCGGCAAGGGCCTCACTATACTCTGCAATGCTACCCGGACTTGGACAGTACTATAACGGAGATTACTGGAAAATTCCCATCATTTACGGAGGTTTTATAACAGTCGGTTATTTTATCTCTTCCAACAACCAACAATACCAGAGATATAAATACCTCTATTATGAGGCTTCCGATCCGGAATCCCCGCTTGCCGGCAGATACAATGCTCAGACAATGAAATACTACAAAGATACGTATCGTCGTTTCCGGGACTACTCGGTACTTGCAGGAATCTTTGTATATGCGCTCAATATTATTGACGCAAATGTATTTGCTCACCTTCAGGATTTTGACGTAAGTGAAGATCTATCTGCCTCTCTTTCGCCCGGTATAATAATGCCTCTTAATCCGGGATATGCTATTAATCAAGCCCCGGTAGTGGGTTTTAATCTAAAATTAACTTTTAATCAACGATGAGAAGATTCACATTTGCTATATTTTTTACGATTTTATTTACAACAACATATCAGGAGAGTACTGCACAGATTTTTAAGAAAAGGGTATCAAAAGAGTCTCTAACTATTCAGATTGAGCAGCTTAAAAGAACGATAGACTCCCTTAAGATGGAGATTGAACTTAGCTCCATACCTATGATTGATACAACAGACACCATCAATGACTCAATTAACCCGGGAGGGCTTAGTTTCTTTGACAGTGAAGACTTTATGGATCCGGATCCCTCCTACTCAACTGATAGTCTATTGAGTGTTTGGTATCTTCAGAGAACCCTTACCTTAGATGATGGATCAATTATTGATCTTGAAGATGATAATCTCACATCAGATATACCCGACTCTGTCTATATTCAAAGACTCAAAGCGATTAACTCATTCATCCCCCTTCCATATAACAATATTGTCAAGAATCATATTATCTTCTATACTCAGAGGATACCTAACAAAATTGATGCAATCATCGGTTTATCAGGTTATTACATGCCTCAGTTTGAAGAGATTTTTGACCAGTACAACCTTCCCAAAGAGCTTAAAATAATGGCAATAATAGAGTCTGCTCTAAATCCGAGAGCTGTATCAAGGGCTAATGCAAAGGGTATGTGGCAGTTTATGTACAGGACAGCTCTTCAGTATAATCTCAGAATTGACTCTTATGTTGACGAAAGACTTGACCCTATTGCATCCGGGCATGCCGCAGCAAAATATCTAAAGGACTCATACACTGTCTTCGGCGACTGGATGCTCGCTATAGCCTCATATAACTGTGGCATGGGTAATGTTAACAAGGCAATCCGAAGAGCGGGAGGGTCAAGGGACTTCTGGACTATATACCCATATCTGCCAAGGGAGACGCGAGGTTATGTTCCATCGTTCGTTGCTGCACTCTACACAATGAACTACTATAAAGAGCACCGTATTACTCCGCGTTTCATTGCCATGCCTGCTCATATTGACACATTTATCATCAACAGACCTCTGCACTTTGGACAGATATCCGAGTTGCTGAATATCCCAAAAGAGGAGATAAGTGACCACAACCCTCAGTATATAAATGAAGTAATCCCCGGAAACAACAGGGGAAATATACTTAGACTCCCCTTTAACTATACATCTGCCTTTATAGATAATGAGAAAGATATTTATACTTACAAGGACTCTATCTTTTTCAACCCAATAATCTACAATCAAAGCAGAGCATCTGCTACTGCTTCGAAAAACTCTTTAACACATACAGTAAGATCGGGAGAGACTCTAAGTCATATCGCAACAAGATACAGGGTAAGAGTAGCAGATATTCAGGCCTGGAATGGTGTAAGGACAATGATAAGGCCAGGGCAGAGGCTTGTTATCTACACATCAAACCCTCCGTCAGTATCTCAGCGATCAACCTCTTCATCTGCACCCACTACCAAATCTGGAGGTTATATAATGTACACTGTAAAAAAGGGTGATACTTTGTGGGGAATTTCCCGGAAGTTTGACGGAGTAAGTCTGAGCGACATAATGGCTCTTAACGGTTTTACAAAAAACAGTAAGATTTTGCCCGGTAACAAGATAAGGATCAAACCGGCTTAAAAATATCCGACTACTCTAAAACCTGTAACGGAGCTGAAGCTTGACTTCGCCTCTTGAGGGGCCATGGATCTCTTCCGGCCCCTCTCCCGTTTTATCCCGGTCAAAATAGGTAAAAGAGGATATTTTTAGCCATAACTCCATATTAGCAATTAATTTAGCTTTTACATTAAGATAGTATCTCACACCCTTGCCGTAGAGAGTTGTAGTTCGGAACTGGTAGAGCATATCCCGCTCATATGTGTAGATTCTGTTTGCCCACACAGGTGCAGAGAACCATGATAATCTGGCACTAAACTCGACCTTTGTGGATGATGAGCCTGTTAATATCTCTTGATAAAGGTGATAACCAAATCTTCTTCCATTGTTTACCTCTGCAACGGTAAAATCTCCACGGATGTTGAGGGCAACCCTCCTATCTCTCCAAAGCCTCACCTCACCCCTAAGGGCTGCTCTTCCACTCTGAAGATCTCCACGTATTTCAAACAGCTCTCTCTCTGTGCTGTAGACACCCCTTACCCCTAACCTGAAGTAGTTACCTGAATACTCCGAATTTACAGATAAAGAGATCATCTCAGACCACTTATATCTGTAAGAGCTCTTAAATCCAAGCTCAGAATCCCCCTTTAAAGCAGGGAGATTACTTAAAGGTGCTGTAAAGTACTTATCACTATATCTGGTAGTTAATGCAAATTCACCTCTTCCCCCACCCCCTCTAATTAGGAGAGCGGCAAAAAAAGCGCAATATCCACTTCCGTTTATTGCAGCCTCTCCTGTAAAGAGACTCTTTCCGGAGATATATCTCCAATCTGCCGAAATGTTGAGTGAACCACGCTTGCCCCTATCGCGTTCAATTATGAGTGATGAGTCTCTTCCTGCATATGGTACCGATTTACTCTCGGTACAAATAGTAATACCAGTCTTAAACTTCATTAATGAAAGAGAGAGATTAACTGCCCCCATCTGACTTTTGAGAGCTCCTTTGCGCTCAAGGGTAAGAGGGGTGTTGTGCAGACCGGTCTTAAGCAGAGATGTATAGCCCTCCTCGGTAACCCTTGCATCAAGAGCTCTTCGTGAGAGCAATAGTGTGAGGGTAACAGCTCCATATATTGATGTAATTGCTGCACCTCTGAATGCAAGATTCTCATCTGTAGATCCGTATGGTGAGATTTCTCGCTCTCTGATTATTAGACGATAGGGCTCCCATGAGGTCATAGCCGGAAAAGAGTTGGAGAGAACCAACCCCTGCCCGAATGATGCACCATAGGATCCTGCAACAATCCTGTCAATAAAGCGAGATCCTCTTATCATAATACTCCAAGATATATAGTCAGCACCTCTCTCGCCCGGGTCTTTCTCCATAGTAAAAATAAGATTTGCCATATCGGACACAGAGTAGCGGTACTGACCATAAAGCAGCAGCGGATTGCCAAGGTAACGGCTACCCGGGTTCTTCTCATACTCCGCCCTTGATATTGGTGAGTACCCCTTTTTTGTCTGAATAGAGCGTGAGCCCCTTAGCAGAATCTGAGAGTTGCCGGGAAAGAGCTCCCTTAATGACTTAGAGGTATGTGAGATTGTCACAAATGGTTCCAAAAGAGATATCTTCTGATGAGACAACCCGGGAATCAGATATAACTCAGATATAGATAGAATCTGACCATACTCCTCTCTGTAGTTGATAAAAGAGGCTATCTCAAATGGAGTAAATAGAAGGAGTCGCTCAAGAGAGCCCTTCCCTGCTCCATTTAAATTAATCGGGTTCAGTAACAACGTAGTCAGATAGTCTGTCAGCTCCGAATAGAGCTCCTCACTCTCAATTCCGGAAATATCTTCCTGACTGTAAAGATAATCCAGATAATGAGTAATCTTTGTATCTGCACCAACTCTCTCACTATTTTGACAAAAGAGTAAGTTGCCGTATAAAAACAGCAATAAAAACATAACCGCTCTCCACATATCTCCCACACATAAATGTTAATATTTAATCCGTCTCTCTCCTGCAGAACCAGGAAACCGACAAAGTTTAGTTCACTTTAAAAGGATACTTTACCTCTTCAAGCTCCTGGTTTGCTTTAAGTATCTTAGAGGCTAACTCCTCCTTGAATGCCTCCATCTTCTTCATAAGATTCTCGTCCGAAGTTGCAAGTATCTGGAATGCAAGAATCCCTGCATTTCTTGCTCCATCAAGAGCTACAGTAGCTACAGGTATTCCCGCCGGCATCTGGAGTATAGATAGAATTGAGTCCCATCCATCTATAGAGATTGAAGATCTTACAGGCACTCCAATTACAGGAAGAGTTGTAAAGGCTGCAATAACCCCAGGCAGATGAGCTGCACCACCTGCTCCGGCAATGATTACCCTTATCCCTCTTCCATACGCCTCTTTAGCAAATTTTGCAACCTGATCCGGAACTCTGTGAGCCGAGAGTGCATTGATTTCGAACGGAATCTCCATCTCGTTCAGGAATTGTGCTGCTTGCTTCATCACCGGCAGATCTGATGTGCTGCCCATTATTATACTAACTACTGGAT
>CAZCXB010000002.1:0-34673 GCA_964502485.1 uncultured Muribaculaceae bacterium
CCGTAAAAGGAGAGGAAATAACTCTCAATTTTGCCACAACCCTTGCCAAGGTGTATCCTTATATCTTGCAGACAACTACTGCCAAAGTATCTTTCAATTGCTCTCTGCTGCTGATGTCAATAACCAGGGGTTTTAGTTTCCCTATTGGTTTAGTTGTTAAGAACATCTCTTTTAGATCCTTCTCTATTTCCAGGGCCAATATTGCCTCCACACTCTTCTCGGTAAAGTAGAATCCGATTTTAAAATATCCACTCCACACCGAGAGCCAGAAGATTGTCTTTTTCTTTTTTGTAACCTTACACAACCACGACTTGCCATCTTTGTAGTAGTTCCATTGTGTGTCGAGAGAGTAGCCCTCTCCTGTAACTATCTCTATAAATTCACGATAAACCGGAAAGAGATCTCCCAGAACCGTTTTTAAAACATCTTCGTCCGGGAAGATATTTTCGTCTCTTAACAAAAGTTGTTCGTTCATCCTAATTATGATTTTTGCAAGTTAGCCTCCTATAAAGAGTAGTGAAGATTTTTTTCAAATGGATTCTCCACAAAATTAATACAAAATTATCCAAAAAAATGAGAGCGTTATCTCTTTTCTTATAGCCCTTATGGCCCATATTTGGTTATATTTGCATTTGCCCTAGTAATTTGTTTTCGGGCACAAAACCAATAAGGAATGAAAACATACCTATCTCTTCTTCAATATATAATGGATAACGGGGTGCTTAAGAGCGACCGTACCGGTACCGGCACAAAAAGCGTTTTCGGTTATCAGATGAGATTTGACCTCAACGACGGCTTCCCACTATTAACCACAAAAAAGCTGCACCTACGCTCAATTATTTATGAGCTTCTCTGGTTTATAAAGGGAGATACAAATATTAAATATCTTAACGATAATGGAGTGACAATCTGGGATGAGTGGGCAGATGCAGATGGGAATCTTGGGCCTGTTTACGGAAGTCAGTGGCGTTCGTGGAGGCGTGCAGATGGAGGTTCTGTAGATCAGCTGACTGCACTGATTGATGGGATTAAAAAGAGCCCGGATTCACGCCGTCATATTATCTCTGCCTGGAATGTGGGAGAGATCGAGAAGATGGCTCTTCCTCCCTGCCATGCACTTTTTCAGTTTTACGTTTCTCAGGGACGACTTAGTTGTCAGCTCTACCAACGTAGTGCAGACCTTTTTCTGGGTGTTCCGTTCAATATCGCCTCCTACGCTCTCTTCACTATGATGGTGGCTCAGGTATGCGATTTACAACCTGGAGAATTCATCCACACATTTGGAGATGTCCACATCTACACCAACCATTTTGACCAGGTGGCCCTCCAGCTCTCCCGAGAGCCTCGCCCACTTCCAAAAATGGTTATCAACCCACAGGTAAAAAACATCTTCGACTTTCAATACCAAGACTTTAACCTTGAAGGCTATGACCCATACCCTGTAATCAAAGCCCCCATTGCAGTTTAGCCCGGGAGTCCAAACGGGCAGTTTGAATATAATACAGCCCGTTAGAACTTTTACAGACAAATTGTTTTTAGTTCCGCCAGATTCAATCTAAAAGATAAAAAATGACAATCTCAATAATAGTAGCAATTTCAGATAACGGCGCCATTGGGCGCAATAACCAACTCCTTTGGCATATAAAGGAAGATCTTCGCTACTTCAAGCGCATAACCTCCGGTCACACCGTAATTATGGGGCGCAAAACCTGGGAGTCCCTGGGAAAACCCCTCCCCAACCGCCGCAATATTGTGGTAAGCAGCACCCTTTTACCAACTCCCGGTGACAGTTTATCCTCAACTCCCACTGTAGAGATTTACTCCACAATTGAAGAGGCACTTGCCGCCGCGGCCAAAGAGCCCACAACCGTTTCCGGGCAACCTGTGCAACACAACATCTCCGGGCAACCTGTGCAACACAACATCTCCGGGCAATCTGTGCAACACAACATCTCCGAGGAGGCTCAAAAGAACAACGTTTCTAACAACTCTGCACAAGAGGTTTTCATTATCGGCGGCGGAGAGATCTACAGGCAAACGCTCCCCTATGCTCATAAACTCTATCTGACCCTGGTTCACACCAATATCGCTTATGCCGATACCTTTTTCCCAGCTGTAAACCAAACTGAGTGGAGAGAGATCTCCCGCGAATCCTTTAACCGCGGCGAAACATTTGAATCTCCATTTGAGTTTGTTCTCTTTGCCAGAGTTTGACTATAATGCTTGACTGCAATATTTTACTATAATGTTTGACTGCAATATTTGACTGCAATGTTTGACTGTAATGTTTGACTGCAATATTTGACTGCAATATTTGACTGCAATATTTGAATTACATTTGGAGTAATTGGCTGTATAATTAGAAGATTACACCTGCAGAGTGGTTACTCTTGGCAAAGTCAGATCCGCAAAAATATCCGCGACACTCTCCTCTTCTCTAATCATTGATGCCACCTGACCAATCTCAAGCTCGCCCTGATCCAGGTCACCTTCAAATATTCCCTTTTTGGCGCGGCCGCGGCCCAGGAGCTCTTCCAACTCTGTGGCAGATGCGCCCCGGTTTTCGGCATCTTGAACTGCTCTTGAGAATTCGTTATCTACAAGTCTTGCCGGAGCAAGTTTTTTTAGCAGCAATTTGGTTTCGCCCTCCTTAAGGCCGCGGCACCTCTCCTTAAACGCAGGGTGGGCAGAGCTCTCTGTGCAAAGAGCAAAACGGGTACCTATCTGCACACCATCTGCGCCAAGAGCAAAGGCTGCATTGTAGCTTGCACGTGAGGAGACTCCACCGGCTGCTATAAGAGGTATATCAATTGTCTCCCTAACCTGAGGAATAAGGCAGAATGTGGTGGTCTCTTCGCGACCATTGTGGCCCCCTGCTTCAAAACCCTCTGCAACAACAGCATCCACTCCGGCCTCTACACACTTAACTGCAAAAATAGAGCTTGAGACCACATGAACTACAATAACTCCGTGCGATTTTAAGAAGGGTGTCCATTTTTTTGGACTACCTGCAGATGTAAAAACAATCGGCACACGCTCCTCAACGATTATCTGCATAATCTCCTCAACCTGAGGATACATCAGCGGCACATTTACTCCAAATGGAAGGTATCTCGCTCCAACACAGTCTACCTGACTTACTGAGTCTGCTGTGCCAAAATTGCTACTCTTTCCGTCCGGACCTGCCTCTCCAAAAATCTGCAACGCTGCTCTACAGCTCTGTATATGATGTCTTAGGTTGTCGGGGTGCATAGATCCGGCGCCAATCACGCCAAGACCTCCGGCTTTGCTAACAGCCGATGCAAGACGCCACCCGCTGCACCAAATCATACCCGCCTGAATTATAGGGTATTCTATTCCGAAAAGTTTACATATCTTATTATCCATCTCCAATTTATTATCTATTGTCAACACCATCCGACAAGCCGTTACTATACAGCTTCTCCACAAATCACACAAATTTACTCATAAAACCAACATTTTTTTATCTTTGTTAGAACTTAAACTTTTTTACATATTTATTACTTCAGATAATGGCAAACATTCAAAGAGATGGCTTCGGAAGCCGTTTTGGTGTACTTGTAGCAGTTGCAGGTTCGGCAGTGGGATTAGGAAATCTATGGCGTTTCCCCTATATGGTGGGGACAAACGGAGGGGCAGCATTTATAATTTTATATCTGTTTTTTGTGCTCCTGCTATGTATGCCAATAATGTTCTCCGAATTTATCATCGGACGCAGAACCCAATCCAACGCTTTTGGGGCTATTAAGAAGATAGCACCCAGGTCAGGCTGGCTCTCAATAGGTGTTATCAGCGTAGTTGCCTCAATATGCATAATGTCTTTCTATAGCGTTGTTGGAGGGTGGACTCTGGAGTATATTTTTAAATCGTTCTCCCCTTCATTTCTTACATCAGATAGCAGCTCTCTCTCCTCACAATTCTCCGGGTTCTCTCAATCCTCTTTTCTGCCTGTGGTTATGCATCTCCTTTTTCTTGCAATATCTGCACTCATAGTTATGGCCGGAGTAAAAAACGGAATTGAGAAGTACTCAAAGATTCTTATGCCTGTTCTTTTCTTTCTGGTATTACTCCTCGCTATCCGCTCATTAACGCTCCCTGGAGCAAGTGAAGGTGTTAGATTCCTTCTCTATCCCGACTTCTCAAAGATTACAGGAGAGACTCTCCTTGCAGCTCTCGGTCAGGCTTTCTTCTCTTTAAGCCTGGGGATGGGTTGTATAATAACTTACGGATCTTATGTAAACAGAAAGGAGAACCTTTTCAAGATCTCCTTTATGACAGTTGCGGCAGATACCGGGTTCGCCATTTTAGCCGGGCTCGCCGTTGTTCCCGCTGTCTTTGCTTTCGGAATTCCTCCCGGACACGGTCCCAGCCTTGTTTTCATAACACTGCCTCAGGTATTTGGACAACTCCCTTTTGGAGGGGTTATATCAGTAGCTTTCTTCTTTATCCTTCTCATAGCAGCCGTTACATCTGCCATCTCCCTCCTCGAAGTTGTGGTCGCATACTTTACAGAGGAGCTTAAGATGACACGCAGAGTTGCGGTTGTTGTAACATTTTTGATAATAGGGGTATTCGGCACTTTTAGCTCTCTTTCTCAAGGCGTTCTTGCAGATAAAACCCTCTTTGGAAGGAGCATCTTCGACCTGTTCGACTACACCGCCTCAAATATTCTACTACCCGTCGGCGGACTGCTTGTAGTGCTGTTTGTAGGCTGGAGGATGAAACGCGCAGATGTTCTTGACGAACTCACAAGCGGAGGCACAGTGGCACTCCGCAAATCACTCTTCACCGGAATAATGCTCGTAATCAAATTCTTAGCCCCAATAGCAATCTCCATCGTACTCCTCAACAGCATTTTGTAAGAGAGACCTTGCCAAGGTTTGTGGACCTTGCATGCAAATGTGGAACTAGAGGAGCTTACATTCAGATGTTGTCCTTACATTTAGCTTTTACTCACAATAAACTCTGCAATTGTTCTTACGGAGCGGAAGACCTCTTTGTTTGCCTTGGGATCCTCCATTCTTATTCCGTACTCTCTCTCTAATAAAATCACAAGCTCCAAAGCATCAATTGAGTCGAGCCCCAAACCCTCGCCAAAAAGAGGAGCATCAGAATCGATATCTTCCGGAGTTATCTCTTCCAGATTAAGTGCGCTAATAATTTGTAATTTAAGGTTTTCAATGATCTGATCTACATTCTTTTCCATAACTTTTCTTATTATGCATTATTTTATGAGTATTCGCTTGACTCTCTTTTATAGAGGAGGGCTCCAATAAAGCAGAGCACTCCAAACAGAAGCAGTGCACCTCCGTAAGGGATAACCGACAAGAGCCCCTCGTCTCTTAGAAAAATATTGTAAAACCCCGACATCCCCCAGTTTAGAGGAGATAATCTGCTTATAATCTGCATTAAAGGGGACATTATAAAGATGGGGATCCATATACCTCCAATTGCAGCGAAGATGACAACCGAGACTGCGCCAAACACAGATGCCTGTTGATTTGTTCTTGCAATATTACCAATTGCTATACCGTATCCAATTGCTGCCACCGAGGCAGAGAGTGCCATAAAGATAAGTGCAAAGATTGAGTGACCCGGTTCAAGAGCAGGGAGACCGATATAAGGAATAAGATAGATTCCTATCAAGAGCATTACGGCAAATTGAACTAATGTAACTGTCAGATATATAATTGACTTACTAAGGAGATACTCTGTATAACTGCAGGGCATAGTAAGAAGTCGGGTAAAACTGCCACTCTCTCTCTCTTTGATTATATTACCGGAGAGCGAGATCACAATAAAGAAAACAGCAAAGAGACTCCAGGCTGGAATGTTGTGTTGAACAGCATTGGGAACAATTTTGCTACTGTCGGGGATTGCATACTTTGACTCAATTGTAAACTGCTCACCGGAGAAGTTATCTGCAGATACAACTACCGGAGAGATGTTATTAACCTGAGAGGTAATCTCCTTCATAATGAAATCAAACTGAACTTTTTGAGCTCTCTCCCTTATGGTGGTCATAACCATATTGTAGAAAGATCCGTTAGCTGTTGGGTCCACCACAATTGAGATCAGGACATCATCCTTGAATGGAGCCTTTTCAATTCCATTAAATGCCGTTAGAACAAAACGCTCCACATTACCCTTTATCTTTTCGGTAGCACCCTCAGGAATATAGATTCCAAGCAGATACTCACTTGCAGATACTCTCTTCTCCATATCAGCAGCCAGCCCTCCACTCTCCCTAACCATTCCAAAAATTCCGGAATTACTAACCTCCCTCTCAATGGCAGCACCCAACTCCCCAGAGTCATTATTCACAAGCAGAAGCGGAATCTTAACCCCCTTTACAACATTAAATGTACTCTCCTGTAAGTTGGTCATAAGGAGAACCAGAGCAATCGGCATAACAAACATCAGCACTATTCCTCCAACATCCCTTCTCAGCATCAGAAAATCCTTTATAAGGAGATGCCTTAACCTGTTGGAAGATAGCGCCAGTCGTTTATCTGAGAACAATTTTAGCCTACTCATAAGTATCCCTCATCTGTTTTCCTGTTAATTTAAAATAGAGAGCCTCAAGATTTTTGCACTCCGGATGCTGCATCGCAAGCTCAGCCGGATTACCCTCCAAAACAATCCTCCCCCCATCCATAAGGGCGACATTATCACAAATAGCCTCAGCCTCTTCAAGATAGTGAGAAATAAACATAACCGTTGTACCGGCTCTGTTAATCTTCACAAGCTCTTCAAGTATCAGATTCCTTGACTGCGCATCAACACCAACAGTCGGTTCGTCCAAAATAAGAGTCTGCGGACGATGTATCATCCCCGCAATAAGGTTTATCCGCCTCTTCATCCCTCCCGAATATTCACCGATCTGCTTATCTGCACTATTCGAAAGCCCAAACTGAGCGAGCAGCTCATCTACTCTCACTTTCAGTTCGCTGTCGCTAACTCCGTAGATACCACCTATAAATCTGAGATTCTCTCTCCCTGTTAGAGATGGAGTTAGAGCAATCTCCTGAGGCACAAACCCAATTATGCTCTTAATTGCAGATAATGAGTTTTTTACAGAGAGCCCCTCTATTTTGACGCTACCGCTGTCGAAACTCTTAAGACCGCACATAATCTCAATAGTTGTGGTCTTACCCGCCCCATTTGGAGCAACCAGACCAAAGAGAGATCCCTTTTTAACTCTCAAATTAAGAGAATTAAGGGTAGGATTGACCCTCCCCTTATACCTCTTGACGAGCCCCTCTATATCTATGGCATAAATTGTATCTTGTAACATACTCCACTAATTTTGACTGCAAGGTCCACAAACCTTGGCAAGGTCCCTAAAAATTGCCTCCTCTTTGTTGGCAATTGCGATTAGCTTATCGGCTAAAGAGTCGTATGTGATTGGCTCTGAGTCACGTTTTTTAATGAGGCGGGCTGCGTGATAGGAGAAGTCTCTCCACATATCGCCTGCTGTGGTCATCTCGGCAGATAGCTCACGAAGGCGTGGGTCATTTATCAACACCGATGCCTCCTGTAAAAATGCTGCATAGATAAAGCGGAAACCTGCACCTCCTGTACCAATCTCTTCATTCATCCGCACTATCTGAGCAAGATTGAGCGCAGCTCTTTTGACACCCATACTCCTCTCCCACCGTCTCATCCTCCAGGCAAGAAATCTTATACCCTTAACCCCAAACAGAGGGACAGGGATCTTGAGCATCCTGTTACAATTCTTTAAAATTGCCCTCTTAACGGTATCCGACGTAATATCACATTTGGACCTTATATCGGCAATATGGTACATTCTCCCCTTTGGCGGATAGGTGCCGCTTGCAAAACGCACAAGCTTAAGCTCTTCGTAACTAAGAGTACACTTCTCAACAACAACAGGGTCAGAGACAGTATATATATCCCCCTCTTTTCCGGTGACGCAGATATTATGTGCGTTAAAGTGGAACCTGTACTCCCTTGGAAAGTAGGGCAGATGGTAAACGCCCACCAACATACCTACAGGTATGCCCCTCTCAAGAAGAGAGTCCAGAGCACGCATTGCCCTCTCCCTCTCCCTGTCCCTAAACTTATAGCGCTTGATTTTTATGTTTAAAAGAGATAGAACCCTGGAGAAGATATCCCCGGGCATCGGACGAAAAGAGGTGACAGCCATACCATGAAGACGGATAAAGGGCATATGGGCAAAGAAGAGCCCTGAGCCCAATCCAAAAACCATAGCCTCACTCATCTCGATACCATAAAAACGTAAAAGATTGCTGACAACACCATTCTCGCAGTGACCGGAAGGTTTGTGAATAAAGTCAAGTTGCATATTAATCTAAAGAGGTAAGTTGTTCTACACTAATTCTCAATGCTGCAGCAACTCTGTCAAGCTGAACATCGCTCATCTTATCAAAATGCTTTTTTTTACACCATCTTTTAATCTCCCTCTTAGAGAACCCCGAGTAGTCCGATAAGATCTCCGGAGTCATCACAAGACGGTGAAGATGGTATGCAAGAGGGCTCTTCTCGCCTGAGAGAACCTCCCGCTTAATCTCTTCGCACTCCTGATATATAGACTCCCAGGTATAGTCAAGAGCCACATTCTTGGCATCCCAGCCAACACTGATAATCTGCTTGTAATCTCCGTTCTCGTCAACAGCGTAGCAGAGATCCCTCACTCCGGAACTCTCTAATATTTTCCCATCTTGAGGAACATCACTAACCTTCATAATCACAAACCGTTAAGTAGACAAACGCATACGAAAATCTTGCACTCTCGGGAACCATCACCAAGATCCTCTCACCCTTTTTTAACCGTCCACTCCTAAAAAGCTCATCTATCATAATAAACGCAGAGGCAGCTGCTATGTTACCAACATACGGAAGGTTGACAAACCACTTCTCGAGCGGAATATTAAAACCAAGAGCATCAAGCTCCTGAAAAATCTTTGACCTAAAATACATAGAGGAGAGATGGGGCAGAAACCAATCTATATCCTCCTGTTTTAGCGACCTCTTATCAGCCACCTCCATCAGAAAGCGACCACCAAGCTTTACAATATTATCTCCCAGCAACTTTGTATCTTGCTTCAAGGCAAAGAGAGAGCGACCGGTCCACTCCTTCTCCTCAAAACCGCACCAGCCGGAGAGCTTGCCCTCACTATCGTAATCTGCACCCGCATACATACATGTTGGCATACTCCCCGCATAAGAGGTAAGCTCAACCCACTCAACCTTGAGAGAGATGCCGGACTCGGCAGGCTTATCCCTTAAAAGAAGCGCAGATGCCCCGTCGGAGAGCATAAAACGTAAAAAATCCTTCTCAAAAGCAATAATAGGATCATCTTCCAGAAGTTGTAGATTCTCAAGCTCCATGTTAAAGAAGGAGCCCCTCATCCAGGCGGATAGTCTCTCCGAAGCCACAGCTACAGCGTTGCTCTTATCTCCTGTAGCGATTGCCATTACACCATACTTAAGAGCATGAATACCACTGCAACACGAACCGGCAAATGAGACAACCTCAATATTTGGTTGCCACCCCAACTCGCCGTGAATCTGAACACCATGAGAGGGCATAATCATCTCCTGAGAAGCGGTTCCCGCAGCGAGCAGGTCAATAGAGTTTTCATCTCCATCTTCTAACAACATCTCAATGGCAAGCTTAGCCATTTCAAAAGATGTATGTGTCACTCTCTGCTCTCTATCAAGGGCATAGTATCTCTCCTTTATCTGATTATTTCTTAAAATAAGGTGCTGTGCACGCGAGGGTTTTCCTCCAACCATACCAAGATAATCCTCAATATGAGAGTTTTCCACTGGTTCGTTTGGTAAAAAAGAGGCTGTTTTGGTTATATATACAGAATTCATCTCTCAAATAATTAACTCTGTAAAAATAGGATTTTTTGCCCGATTTTCCTTAGACCTTTATATCTTAAAGGGTATGTAAGCACAAAAAACAGAGATCCAAAGGGAGATACGGCAAAGATTACAAAATTGAGATAGTATTTGAACAGCTTTAGACGAAACGCTCTGCGCGGATCTTTTGTGCCCCCTTTTTTGATTACAAACTGAGCCCACTTGCCCCATAGACGATTCCCGTTAGATTCAACAAAGTAGAGACCAGGATGAAACTGTACCAGACCCCTCTCCACAATCTCCTTCTGCAAAGAGCCCCACTCACCGGAGCTTAGTGCATCAAAGATAGCCGGTGCAATAGTTGCAACACTCTTTATATCTGCATCTGAGATACCTGCCTCTGGAAGAAATCGCGATGCACTCTTCTGTCCCTTTATAAGCCAGCGAAATACAGTAAGCACACCTATAAGGTTGTTGTGCCTGTCCTCCAAAGCAATATTGGCTACCCAACTGCATCCATACTCCTTAAGTCTCTCTCCAACACTTAGATGAGCAGATGTCCACATATTTCTTGAGCCAACTACGGTGAGCACTCCTCTTCCGGAGAGATAACTCCGGACACTCTCCTCTCTCAAAAAAGAGGCAAAAGGTATTGATGGAGCAAGAAACCACGGCTGATAACCTAAAATCACAAGGTCGGCATCCATAACATCCGAAAAATCTATCTGCTCTACCTCTGCAGGTATCTCGAGCCTTGACTCAGGAAATGATTCATAAAAATCCTGCTCGCTCCATGGAAATCCAAAAGGGATCTTAGGAGTAATATCCTTATAGGTAACCCTACACCCCATGCTCTCAAGAGGAGTTGTCAGCGAATTGAGCAGAGAGGTGAGCTGCCCGGTCTGAGAGTAGTGAAATACTGCAATATGTGGTTTTTTAATCTCTTGTGTCGTCATAACTGAAACATTAAAGGTGAAACTGCAGAGTTTAAGGTAGAGCCGGAGAATCTGTAGATTGTGTAATCTTTACTCCGCTCCCACAGGGTAAGTTGTTCGAGTGAGTAGTCAGATAAGTTTATCAGCATCTCAATTTTTGTATAGGGAGATTTGATGTTACCGCTATCCGGAACTATCTCAAGTCTGTGCTTGTTGTTGGAGAATGAGTATGAGACAGTGTATCCGTTAGGTACAGACTTAATATCTCCGCCGATACACGCCTCCATAACTGCAGCAAGATCGGAGAGACCCTTTTGAGATTCAAGTGAAAAGGTGTTGCTCTTGCCTGCAGATAGAATCGAGAGTTTCACCGGGGTGATAATTATTGAGAGCTCCTTAGGTTTTGTATAGTCAAATCTCATATTCCCCTTTCTCCTGTAGTAGAAGAGGCCGGAAGAGACCACACTGTCGTTGAGTATTGTGATGAATTTTTTCTGAACAAAGCTTCCGGAGACTGTAGAGACCCCCTTTGAGTGGCGGGCCAGCTCCAAAAAGAACTCACTCTCAGATGAGCCCTTTGAAGGGCTATTATATGATGCCCCCCCCGCAAAGCCCTGAGTGAGTAAAATAGTTAGCAAAACAATTAAAGTTCTCTTCATAAATCATCTCTATTTTTAGATCCGTTTATATTTTAAACAGATTCACGCATATCTGTAAATTTAAGCGGTTTTCTGCTGATCTCCGGCTGTATAGCTTTGGAGAGAAGCTCCACCGGCTCAAACCTGATCTCCGGCGCAACCCTTATTCTGGCACGAAAATGCTCTGTTATCATCTTCTCAAAGGCGAGCGACGGATTTACCGCCCCAATCTTGATAAGAATCCCATCGGTACCTATTGAGTTTGTGTAGATTTGAACCTGATAATTAATTACACCCTCAATATTGTCGAGAATATCATAAAGAGCAGATGGATAAAGAGTTGTTCCTTTGTATTTTATCATCTGTCCCTTTCTCCCTACTATCGGACTGAGCCTGGTACTGTTACGCCCGCATCTGCAACTCTCATAAAAGGCCATACAGAGATCTCCCGTTTTGAACCTCACAAGCGGCATACCCTCAACCCCAAGAGTTGTAATCACAAGCTCGCCGGTCTCACCCTGGGCAACCTGGTTTTCATTTTCATCAAGTATCTCTATAACAACAAGATCGCTCTGATGGTGTGCCCCACAAAGATACTCACACTCTGTAAACGAGCTCTGCATCTCGGTAGAGGCGTAAGTTGAGTGGAGAGATATATTCGGCCACTTTTGCATTATCTTCTTTGTAAGGGTGTTCTGAGAGAGATCTACCTCCCTGAGCGGCTCCCCTATACAGATTGCCCTTCTTAGTGAGGATGAGCTGTAGTCAATCCCGTTCTTCTCTGCAAACTCTGCCAGCTTAATCAAAAAAGAGGGGACAACAATGCAGGCAGATGGTGAGTTGCTTTTGATAGAGCTCCACTGAAGCTCCGGGATACCATTTCCAACTCTAATTATCCCTGCACCCAACTCCCTTGCTCCCAAAAAATATGCAAGACCTGCCATAAACCGTTTGTCGATTGTAGTCATAAGTTGAATAACATCTCCCTCACAACACCCTGCTGTTGTGAATGATACCTTTTCGTTATAGGCAAGCCTCTGCAGATCACTCTCAGTCAGCATAAAGTTAACCGGCTCTCCAAGAGTTCCCGAGGTTGTAACAAAATCTCTTATCTTCTCTCTCGGAACACAGAGGAAATCGTTATTGAAGAGCTGAAGATCGGACTTACATGTTGTAGGAACTCTCTTAAGATCCTCAATACATTTTATTGAGCTGATATCTGTTCCGGCCTTTGCAAACAATCTCTTATAAAATGGAGAGCTCTCTGCAGCATATCTTAGACTCTCTCTAAGAGACTCATTTTGAAAGTTATATATCTCCTCTTTGCTTTTAAACTGAATCAAGGGATCTCTTCTCATCTCTTTATCATTTTTAATTTTTTGGCGATACTTTTTTCTGTTGCGACATAAGGGATCTCCATCTCCAACGCCTTTCCGTAAAAGAGAGCCGCGCTATCTGCATCTCCCCACATATGAGAGTAGTCACCCAACAACTCGTAGGTGTAGTAGTAATGTGGATTGATCTCTAAAAATCTTTGTGCAACACCGCTTTCAAGTGCACTCTTGCTCTTGACTGCATCCCTTATCGTTTGAGCGCCTCTTCTATACTCTCTCACAACTGGTTCAATACTCTTAATGGCAACTGTGTCGGCTGCAATAGCGAGCTCATCTCTTAAGTGGCCCTGCAGAGAGTCATCCCGGAACACTCTGCCCAGATCGTATGCTACCATCTCTCCCAGCTGCCAGTGAGAGGTGCTTACCCACATAAGAAGTTTTTCCGGCTCAAATATAACAGCATGATGAGCAATAAACTGATTTATCGACATCTCATTTGTGAGCCCTATCTCCTTATTGTCCAACCCTCTATGGTCACGAAGAGTTGCTGCTGCCCTCTCCGGGGTGAGCGAAGGATGTTCAGAGATAAGCTGCTCCAATCTCATATATCGGTACATTGAGTGACTTCCGGGGATACTCTCTGCCGCCCTCCGGTTTTTAGGATCTTTTAAGAACTCCTCTGACTGAAAATGGTTGGTTGAGATAATCATGTCACTATCTGCTCGAAACAGACGAGTGCCCTTTGGGCTCTTCTCAATAATTGCAGCCACACCATCTTTAGCCGACCCGATAAGTAGTGATTCCGAGACAAAGGCCTCCATTTTGCTTGCAATTTCATATGCCTCATCTATAGTTGAAGCGTATTGCAGAATCTCTCTTGCGATAATTGAAATTGGTGTTTTTGAGGAGGTTGGCGGGGTAGATCTGGCAGCGTTAAGCGTAATTGTGAGCCCTTTTTCGTTCATACCGGATAGCACTCCAACCATACCTGCCCAACTTACCGACGCAAAACAATAGCCGCTATCTGGATAGAAAAAAGAGATAACCTTCTCTTTTGCAAACTCTTCTCCTACATAAAAATCGAAGTTTCGGCCAATAAGAAGGGATGAGTCAGCTCTCTTTCCTCCCCAAACTCCAAAGGAGCTGCACCCTACCAGCATATACTCCTGCATGGCGTGGCCAAGATCGTGAGCAGCATGGTAGTTAAGCTGTCTCTCGTATGCACTTCCAATAAAGTCAAATTCACTGCTGCAGGCGAGTGATGCAGCATAGATCTCCTCTCTGTACTCGAGAGGTATATTTGCAGATAGATCTCTGTTGAATATAATTGTTATATACTTAAGAAAGTTAAGATACCCTTCCGAGGGAATCATCCGTCTAATCTCATTGACAAAGGCACTCTCCTGTCTGTACATCATATCCCTGCATAGCTCTCCCATTGCAAGACCTCGTTGAGTGGCGCTCCCTTTGAGATGCAGCTCCCAAAGATCTCCTCTACTCTTGATCAGTCTCGATTCGCCAAAAGAGGTGTATCCATCCATCTGCAACGGCTCCGGTACGATCTCCGGAATGGTGATCTCCGGAAGCGATCGGTCTGCTCCCATATAGAGCACCACCCCTGCTGTAACTGTTAATAGTACAACTCCGGAGATGATAATCACCAAATACTTTAATGTCTTAAGAAATATCCTCTTCATCTCTCTTCTCTGTTAATTACAGTAAAATTCCCGCCTCATCTGTTAGTGAGTTTGTCCCTAAGATTGCCGAGCAGGTTATTATCGATGTTACTGTCACTCCCATAACTCCGTGAAAATTTAGGCTTTGTCCTGCAAGATATAGGTTTTGCACCTTGGTTTTGGGTGGTATTATTGTAGAGAGAGGGCTGGAGTAGCTCTTCATCAATCCGTATGCACTACCTTGAGGAGTTCCCAGATAGTCGCGGAAGGTTAGCGGGGAGGCGCTGCAGCTGTTTAATATTGCTGCCTTAAGCCCCGGCATATGGCTATCTGCAAGGGAGATCATCTCGTTACTTACTCTCTCCTTAAACTCCCGGTACTCCTCACCCCTCATCTCCACTATTGTATCTGACCACTTCTCAACCTCACTCCACTCCATCTCTCTTACCAGGGTGACCACCTCTGCAAACTCCGTATCCTGAACCGGAGGCTGGAATGAGACCAGAATACCGTTTTTAAGTGGTGCAGGTGAGTGCAGGGCGTTTGACTCCTCTCCAAAAATATAGTGGTTCTCATTCAAATAGGGGAAGGCACCCGGCTTCATGATAAGATAGAGGCAAAAGAGACCCGGACTGTTCCTCAATGAGTTAATCCTGTTACGGTACACCTTCCTCATCTCCGTATCGGTTCCAAGCATAGAGAGGGTCTGGGCGGGATGAGATGTAGATATCACAAATTTCCCCTCCACTATCTCTCCATTTTCGAGTTTTACACCTTTAACTATCTTATTATCTGTGATAATAGATGTGCACCTCACCTTTGTTCTTACAACACCGCCACTCTCCCTTATGCGACTGGTCAAAGCGTCGGTAACCCTGTCTGCACCTCCGCGAAACCGATATGCTCCCTCGAGATAGGAGTTTGTTGTTATTGCGTGCAGATAAAAAGGTGTCATTGTTCTATCTCCGGAGTATATTAGGGAGTGTCCTGTAAGTAGCTGCTGAACTCTTCTGTCCGGAATCACTCTCTCGATCTCTTCAAATGCACTAACAGAGAGCATTCCCAGAGCGTCTGCCGCTATCCCCCCTCCGCTTAGTGTGCTCCTAAGGGAGTTTATTCCGGTCTCTTTAAGTGTTTTGGTGTATTGCTCTATCTCTTTTTTCATTTCGGGGAAGTCGGCACATAGGGATTTGGAGAAGTTCTCATGCCCCATTGCGATTGAGTAGGTTTTGCCACAGATATGCACCTTTTCGAATCCATCCTCATTAAGCCTTACCAGATCGAGATCTTTAAGGATATCCAGGTAGCTAAAGACATTATTGAGAAACATCCCCTGGTCAAGACTCCCTGCGTAGTGAATAGAGGAGTCAATCTTCTTTCCGTTTCTGAAAAACGGCTGAAAAAAACCGCCTGTACGTCCACTCTGCTCCAGAACACATACGCTCATACCCTTCTTGGAGAGTATGGCTCCGCACTCCAACCCGGCAAGTCCGCCACCAACTATTACTACATCAAATTTTCTCATCTGCAACTTCTATTTTTCCGGTCTTAATATATAAATTGTGTTGGAGGTATAGAGATCGTTGTCGGTAACCTCAACAGAGCACCCAAGCTCTGCTGCAATTGCAAGAATTTCACTCTTACCCATAAAACTTGGTGGTTGCTCTGACTTGTTAAATTTAATAAAATTTATTGAGAACCACTCAGAAAGCTTTGTAACCTTATGTTTTTTAATATTTTCACTATCACCATCCCTTACAATAACAAAACCACCCTTTGCAGTACTCTCCACAGCCCGTTTAAGGACAACTCTTTGGTTATGCGGCAGAAGGTAGTGAAGAACATCACTAAGAACAATTACATCACTCTCAGGAATAGGGCACACCGTTAGATCTCCCTCTGTAAATGAGACCCCTGGAGTGTAGCAGCCCCTTGCCAGCTCTATCTTATCGTGGTCGTAATCTATCCCTCTCACAACTCTGGAGGGGGAGGTCAATGCCAGCATAAAGCAGAGTGGTCCGTATCCGCAACCCAAATCTGTAACCCTTGCATCTAGAGGGATAAGCCTGTGAAACATCGAGTATCTACGCTCCATCTTTATTTTAATTCTCATATACCACTCAAGAACAGGGCCTTTGTATATATAGTTAGCCATTGTGGCAAAATGGAAAAAATCATTCTCCGGAGTGTCGAACCTCTCTCTTAGTTTAGAGTACTCCTCTCTCATACTCGCATTAACCTGCTTACAAAGTGCACTATATCCATTTGCATAAAGAGACTCTCTGCTTGAAACCCTTGCAAGAATTTTGTAACCAATTGTTCCCGGCTTAATATAGAATGGCTGTCTTTTAGATAGAAGATTGCCATTTCCGTAAATTACCACCGGTATAATATCAAGCGACAACTCAGTGGCAATCTTAAAAGCACCCTTATGAAACCTATGGATCTTCATATCGGCAGATCTTGTCCCCTCCGGAAACACCAGAACCGAATAGCCCTCTGCAATCCTCTCCCTCATAGACTCGATATGGTTATCCACTCCATCCATATGGTTGAGAAAGCCGGCATATCTCACAATATGACCAAAGAAAGGTGAGTTCCATACCCAGCTGTTTGTCATCATAACAATCTTAGGATAAAGCGAAAGCATCATTAGAATGTCAATAAAAGATTGGTGATTCACAACAATCACCGCCGGCTTGGAAAAATCTTCATTATAGGGATTCTCCCGGAAAATCTTAACCGTCGGCGATAGCCTCACCGGAATAAAAACAACACACCTCAACACCCTACGAAACCACAACCTCTTAGCCGACCTCTTAACCGGAACAAAAGCCAAAATCACAATAAGCACCCCAAGCACCAAACATCCAAAGCTAAAAACAGAAAAAGTAACCAGCATCAGCAAGACCCCGGTTAAAGTAACCGGGGTCTGACCCCCATTTACCGGCGTGGTGATAAGGTGGCGGTAGATTATGGGTTGAATTGTGTATGCTACTATCCATACTGTGCTCATTCCCAGGACTGATACAAGGGCGATGGAGCGTAGGGCGGGGTGTTGTGCAAAGAGCATTGCTCCCATGCCTATGATTACTGTAAGGGTTGAGAAGAAGATTGCCAGTTTATGTGAGGAGAGGGTTTTCGCCCCTCTTTCGTATTCACTTGAGAGACCGTCAAGGACAAAGATGCTAAAGTCATCTCCGATTCCAAAGATAAATGTTGCAAGCAGGATGTTTACAATGTTAAACGGTATCCCCAAAAGAGCCATTAGACCAAGGATAATGACCCAGCTGACAAACATTGGGAGGAAGGCAAGGAGGGCAAGTTCGAACCTGCCGTATGAAATTAGTAGTGTTATAAATACAAGCAGTGAAGATATAATAAGGATCAGGTTAAAGTCGCTCTTGATGCCTGTTGCCCAAAGCGAGGAGAAGTGTGCCCTGTCTACAACCACAATGTTGTTATGCTTAGATAGAGCCTCATATACCTCCTCTTTCTCCCGATCATTAATAAACAATTGAGATACAAGCATTGGTGAGGAGAGATCACCCTCTATCCACTCACTTATTGCAGATGGGAGCGGTGTAAGATCCTCTCCATCTAATCCAAAGTAGTGATATTCCCGAGAAAGCAATTCATAAAAACCTGCAAACGAGTCACTATTGAGACCATATCTATTGGCACTCTCTATTAGAGAGGAGATTACAAGCTCTCTCCTTCCACCACCCCAGAATTCATTCCATCTATCCATCCTCTCCCTCTGAAGGCTTAGAGGAGGCAACAGACCGGAGATAGATGCACTCCTGACTTCAAAACCCGCATTACTAAACGAATTAACAATAGAGTCACAAAGACGGTAACTCTCAGCCGCCATATCGAAGCTCTCTCCTGTTGATAGAAGCAGAACCCTCGACTGCTCACCCCCAAACAGAGAGTCAAACCTTTCACTTGCATATGTATGCTCCCTCGGCTCTATGCTAAGTTTTAGCATATCACTCTCAAAACGAACCTTTGACGACATCACCAGCCCAACAACAAACAGCACCGCAATAGTAATAACGAGCCACCCTCTCTTCTCAAACTCCAAAGAACTAAACCTCTCCAGCAATCTGTTGATCCTGCCCCGGGAGTGAATCTCTCTCTTTCTTAGCATATGAGGCAGATAGATTAGGGAGAAGAGAGTCGCGCCTATTAGCGTAAAGGCAGAGAAAAATCCAAAATCCCTCAAAAGAGAAGATTGAGTAAACTGCAATCCGGCAAAGGCACCAATAGTTGTAAAACTCCCAACTGTAAGAGGATATGCGAGATCCTTAAGCAGATGCTCAATAGAGGAGACATGACGCAGATGCGAAATAATATGAATAGAGTAACTCAGAGCTACACCCAGTACGGCAGCACCGGCCCCTATTGCAATTGCAGAGACCCCATCCCTTGCAGACATAAAGGCAAGCGCAAACAGTGCTCCGAAAGCGGCAGGGAGAAGCAACAGCAAAATAGTTCTTATATCCCGGAAAGTGAAGGCAAAAAGAGCTACAATTATAAATAGGGCAGCCGAAAGGGTTACAAGTGTATCCCTCTTTATTGTTGCAGCATTATATACTCCAACAACCGGACCTCCCATACTGCTTATCTTCACATCCGGAGCAAGCTTAGAGAACTCTCTCTTTAATGAAGAGAGCCTCTCCGCAAGCTCTCTGTTTTTACCACTCTCACCACTACCAGACTGAGGAGTAACCACATAAAGAAGAGCAGATAAATCATGAGAGAAGATATGGTTGTTAACCATTCTGAATCTCATCCCCATCCTTAAAGAGTCATATAGAGAGAGAAAACGGCTTCCCATATTTAGAGGATCACGGCCGAAATGAGGAGCAAAACCACCTCCGGCAGGAGATAGAAGCAGAGATAGAGCCCCCTTTACAATCCCCTCAATAGCACCCGGCGCAGCAACAGAGTCAAGCCGCAGATAGTCCTCCTGCTCCATAAAGAGAGGCAAGTTGTTATAAATAAAGGAGATACTCTTATCAATCTCCTCAGGATCTACAGTAAGACGACTGCTTTTAATAAGAGACTCCCCTGCACCACTTATCAGCTCCTGCTCAAAGAGAGTTGCCACCTCAATTAGTCTGGAGGCACCCCCCGAAAGATCACCGACCTCCAGTGCAACGCTGTCAAACTCAAAAATGGTCACTATCCTATCCTTGGCACTTAAACCGGAAAAGAGAGTTGCAGCCCTTCCACCCTCTTCACTATCAGGGAAAAACCTTGTCGGATCCTCTTCAAAACGCACCCTTGAAGCAAAGAGAACAAGCATAGCAGTGGTCAAGAGAAGAGAGCCCCACAAAAGAGAGCGCCTAACCAAAAAAAATCTGTATATAGTGATAAAGATACCTCCCATTATAACTATCTCCTTTTCCTGAACAATTTAAGAAGGATATATGATATAAGCCACCCCGTCAATCCCGCAACAGAAGCAAAAACAACACTTCCGGTAAGATACTGGAAAAGACTCTCCGAGATGGATGAGAGGGTAAGGGATGATGGTACAAAACTGAGTGGCTCGCCTAAGATAAATGCCCCCGCTACAAAACTTCCGTAAAGGATAAACGGAATCATTGGCGGGATACTTATATTGGAAGAGACAAGAACAATCACCTTGTTTAGTTTAAGCAGATGCGCAGCAGCAACGGCCGTAATCATCTGGTAACCCCACAGAGGAGAGATCCCAAAGAAGAGACCCAACCCGACAGACTTTGCAATCTTGGAATTACTCTCTTTTGATTCAGTAATGTGTCTCTTTACAAAACTTCTGAGATTGTCACGGCTAAACCAGCGGATAAACGAGATAGGCCACCACCAGAGAAGAGCAATAAAGAATAGAAATGTATTGAGAATGGAGATTCTTGTAAAATCGAGCAGAGGTTTGAAGTGAGAGACCCGCTCTTCAACAGGAGGATAGTAAACCCTTACAGGCGTGTTTTTAACCATTATATTACTCCACGCTGCCCTAACAAGCACCTCAAGCTCAAACTCATACCTCCCTGTAATCCCCTTTATCCCACCCATCTTTTTGAGAGGATATATACGAAAACCACACTGAGTATCTTGCAGGGAGATGCCGGTCTCAACCCGGAACCAGAAGTTAGAGAACCTATTGGCAAAAGTGTTCTTGCCCGGCATATTTTCGCAACCCAGCTCTCTCGAACCTACCCAAAGCGTCTCCGGCTCTCTAACAGCCGCCTCTAAGAGCCTCTCTATATCGGTCGCATAGTGCTGTCCGTCGGAATCTATAGTTATCACATAGTCGAATCCGGACTTTAAAGCAAAAGAGAAACCGGTTTTAAGAGCAGCACCCTTACCCCGATTCCGATTGTGAGTGATAACAGTCAGCCCTTTAATCTCCGAGATCCCTTCACCCGAGAGAATCTCTGCAGTGGAGTCGGTAGAGCCGTCATCAACAACCACAATATTCCCGCATATTTCACTTACACCCCTTATAACCTCGGCAAGGGTCGACTCATTATTGTAAGTAGGGATTAAAACAATGTAGTTGAGCTTTTCAGATGGATTCTCAAGAAGTATAGACCCCTTAAGCTTTAAAACTGACCTCCCACTACAAAGAATCTCCGCCACCACCTCACTCTCTCCCGGAATAGTGCTGCTCTTGAGCAAAACAACAGCGTTTAAACGACTATCCTGCAACGGATCAACCATCCCTGTAAACTTACATTGAGATATCCTGCACAGATGGACATCACGACCTGTCATTATTGAGAGAGACTCCCTGATAATCTCTATTGAGCAGACACCCGGAAGTACAGGTTGCCCGGGAAAGTGACCACGAAAAATCTCACAATCACTGTTTAAGGAGATCTCAAAAAGAGCACGGCCACTCTCATCTGTTGTGAAAGATTCAATTTTATAGAGATTCATCGTTAAGGTAGTTGGTTTTATCAAGTTTAAGAGAGAGCTTAAGAGCAGGATGGTCCATGACTATCCGGCTAGGGAAACCGTCACGGAAATTGCTGAATTTCATAACTAATGCCCTTATCCCACCTCCAACTTTAAGTGCATCAACCCTTGAATCCACGCCGTAAAAATAGTTAACACTCTTATCGGAGTAGGGATCAAAGAGTATTTGAAAATCTCTTTTAAGCAGATTTAATATTCGTTTGCGATTAAGCTGCTCAATAGAGTAGTTAAGTTTAAAGTTACCATTGTCAGATAGTTCAAAATCCAACAGAGTCATACCAAAGTGAGAGGTCATCACTATCCTTCTGTTGACAGAGTCGGAGACCTTGATTATCAATATTCCGGTAACATCCCTCCCCTTGTGCGACAAAACAAAATCGAAAGTGTTGATAGAGGGGAGAGTACTATACAACATAACCCTCTCAACCGCCCCGGAAGGGGAGTCCATATATTTAACACCACCCTTAAGAGCAGGGTAGCAACTGCTCATAAACAGTATTGCCGCAAAAAAGCTAATTAACCCGGAAAACCTCATCATTCAATACAATATTTCTCTTTTGATTGCTGAAAATATACTCTGTATAGCCCCCGGAACCCTCCTCAATACGCAACCTCTCAATATCTGCACTTTTAGAGTTAAAAGATATCGTAATCTTCTTAATTACAGATAGAAGCTGCTTGTTTAACGGAGTAACAGTCACTATTACAACACCCTGCATTGAGTGATAATCAATTGTATAAGAGCGGTCGCTATCAGAGATCCTTCCTAAGAATGAGGCAGATATAAGCCCCCTCACCTCCCCCATAACAGGATTATTCTTAAGATCCATTGTATTGTCACTCCCATCTGAGCGTAACCTTAGCTTATCTCCATTGATAATCATATGATATTCTGCAGGATGATTATACAGAAAAGCGATCTTATCCTCCCTCTTGTAGAGGAAAACCCCCTTAGATACCATCTTATTCTTTAACATCGGGATGCTCTTTTGCTGACTAAAATCTGCACTTATGCTCTCAGACACAGAGGCAACCTGACTAAGAAGCCTGCTGAAAGCCTCCCTCTCATTAGCAGAGAGTAAAGTAGGAACATTCTGTGATGCAACGTCTTGTATCACAAATACTAATAATAGGAGCAAAATAAAAAATCTTCTCTTCATTCTAAAACTACTGTTTTTAATCCTCTCTCACTAATACTATCCAAAACACCCTCCAAAACCTGAGCAGAGGAGGGGAGAGAGTCATGAAGCAAAACAATCCCACCCGGAAAAAGTCTCTTGCCCACTCTGTCAACTACCTTATTGTTAGATCTTATAACTGTATCCAGACTCCTTATACTCCAACCGACACATACAAGACCGATCTCCTTAACAGCCTTTGCTATATTGGGATTTGTAACTCCATACGGAGGACGAAAATAGATCACCTCACTACCCGATAACCTCTCTAACAACTCTTTGCACATAGATAGATCTTCCTTAACCCCCTTTGCAGATGCAAATGTAAACCCTACTTTATGATTCATCGAGTGAATCCCTATTGTGTGCCCCTCATCTGCCACCCTTTTCACCAACTTAGGATTGGCAAGAGCTCTCTCTCCAATCATAAAAAAGAGCCCCTTTACCCCTCTCTTTGCAAGCAGATCCAGCACCATACCGGTATAGAGAGGATGAGGGCCGTCATCAAAGGTGATCATAACCTCATCTTTGCTGTTTGTCAGTTTATTAACCGAGCGCAGATAGAGATTCATCCCAATATTGAGTGATCCTGCAATAAGCAGGGTCACAACCATAAGTGCAGCTAATATGAGAATCAGGGTAATCAAAATCTCTCGCTTATATAATTAAGTGTTTAACTATTTAGTTATCAGCATTGCAGATGAAGCCTCATTAAGATAACTGTTTATAACAAGCACCATCTCTCCCCTCTGTGCATTTGCAAGCAAGTCAACTCCTCTCCAAAGTGCGTATGCACTTGAGGTGGGATACTCTCCGCATGAAGTTTTGAAATACTCACTCTCTATATTCATACTCTCAAAATAGTTACACAGCGAATCCCTTCCACACACAACAGCACTCAAAGAGCAAACCGACAATCCCAGACTATCTAACAACTCTCTGCACCTTAAGATAATTTCGCTGTCACAAACACTACTCCCAAAAATATCAAGCGCAACAATCTTACCCAAGGAGCTCTCCTTATCATCTTCAGGAGAGAGAACAAAAAATGTGGAGCCCTCACCCATTATGTGCTTTCTCCAAACTCCCATACGACCAAGCAGATGCTCCTTTGTAGGAGTAAGCTCGTCAAATCCACCCACAAGAATTCTCCTTCTCCCCTCAATTGCAAGCATTGAGGCATCAATAATTGCAGCTTCAAAAGAGCTCCCTCCGTGTACAAAAGTGTTATTATAGTGATTGTCGCGTAACATCAAAGCAATCTGAGCTCCAATAGTATTGGACGTACTCTGGATAAAAGATGCAGGATTTAACAACCTCTCGTTGTTGTCCAAAACTGAGATCAGAAACTTCTCTGTATCAGCAAGACAACCCCAGCCGGTTCCCGTTACAATTGCATCGATCTCATTACTTCCGGAGCTCTCTAATGCCATTAGGGCAGATGAGATTCCCATACGTATAATACGACTCATTCTCCTTCTCATTCCCGCATCAGGAATATACAACTTATAGTCAGGCTCAGGCAGTAAGGCCCTCTCCTGTGCCGTGCCACAAAAGTTAACTGTGGCCATACCATTTATATAGAGATTGATTCCTGTCATAGTTGTCCTGTTTTATCCTTTTTGAAGATTATTGAGGAGCAGTTTCCACCAAAGCCGAAAGAGTTTGTAAGAACACTCGTCATCCCCTCTACCTTAGTTGTTTCGGTTACCGGCAACATTCCCGGAACCTCAACAATACTCTCCCTAAAGTGCAGATTGGGCCAAAGATAACCCTCCCATAAGCCAAGAATTGCAAAGAGAGACTCAACACCTCCCGCAGCACCGAGGGTATGACCGGTAAAACCCTTTGTCGAGCTGAAGGGTGGCAGATATGCATGAAAGAGTCTGTTCATTGCAACCCCCTCCGAGGCGTCGTTGTTGGGAGTGCCTGTACCATGAACATTGATATATCCAATATCCTCAACCCTCATACCACTCATCTCCAAAGCACTACTCATCGCAAGATAGGATCCGATACCCTCTGCAGATGATGCAGTCTGATGAAAAGCGTCGTTTGCATTGGCATACCCTGCCACTGTACAGTATCTGCGTGTGGTTTTGACATCTTGTGAGTGAAGAAAGAGATAGCCTGCACCCTCTCCCAGATTAAGACCACTCCTGGTTGCATCAAAAGGGCGGCACCTCTCACTATCCAGAATACCCAATGAGGAGAAGCCGTTGATAGTAAACCTGCAAAGAGCATCTGTTCCACCTGCAATTACTGCATCTAAAAGGCCGGCCTTAATCATTCTAGCACCCATCATAATTGCATTGTTGGCAGATGAGCAGGCAGTGTTGATAGTAGTTACAAAACTCTTTGCACCAAGCTTTTCTGCAATAAACTGAGTTGATGCACCGCAGTCATGACCTGTCAACTGCCTAAGCCTGCCGCGGTTATTGTCCCTGTTGTAAGAGCAGTAAAAATTTTCGCTGATATCCATCCCCCCGACAGAAGTTGCAGATATAAGTCCAACCCTTAACCCTTTAATCTCTGCACCCGAATCCTTCAACGCCTCAGCTGCAGCCACAAGACCAAGAAGAGTAGTCCTTGAGTAGTCACCATCCACCCTAAGTTCTGCCATAGCCGCAAGCTCGCGGTTGGAGTGCTTCACCTGACCAACGATAACATTATGACCCGTCTCAAATAGAGTAAGTGGGCCAAGTCCCGACTCTCCGGAGATAAGGCCGCTTAACTGTGCAGATTTTCCGACGCCGATAGCAGTAACTGCACCAAGTCCGCCAACATATACTTCTTTACTCATATCAATCTCTTTTACAGAGTTTAAGATCTATATCATATCTCCCTTCAAAAACATCGCACCATCCCACTATTACAACCTTTAGTGAACTGTCCCCAGCAAGGAGCATAAGCTCCTCCATTATCTCCCCCCTTCTCTGGGGAGTGGTTACAAAAAAGGTGTTCTCCCCCTTAAACTTAAAGCGAATTGCTGACTCACCCATAACTATATTTGGAAGAGTATATACAAAGATTGCCGGGCTGACGTTGGTATCCCCCTTTGTCAATATCTCATTCTGGTGGCGGATATCTGTATCGAGAGAGGAGGAGCTGTTAGCAATAAAGAAGCCGTAATCAAATCGGTTATCCTCCTCCGCTATATAGATACTCTTCAATAGAGATGCCGTAGCAATCACGCCCGCTTTTGACATATTGTCCATCTTAAAGAACTTTATATCTTTCATCTCAAGCTCTTTATACTTAGCTCTTATTATATTGTCAAAATCGCCCTCCCCCTTTAAAACAAAACGGGAGATCTCCTGCCACTCACTGGAGAACAAATTTTTTGTCCCTCCGGTAGACACAGACTCCCTTGCAAAGACGATTGCCGCATTGCATCCGCCAAATCCGGATGCACTCTTAACACAGCGATTCAGCTCCATCGGAGTATCCTTAGAGGTAACCTTTATCTCCATCGGAACTCCCAAATCCTGATAGCCAACTGTACCTAAAAGCAAAGAATTTCTTATCTGCCAAAAAGATGCTATCGATTCAATAACCCCGGATGCCCCTAAGGTGTGCCCCCAGTAAGGTTTTAGACTCTGAACAGGTACGTTTTCCAATGATGCCAGATGAATTGCCTTTGACTCCATCTCATCATTATAGATGGTAGATGTTCCGTGAGCATTGATAAAATCTACCATTGAGGCAGACAGAGATCCCTCCTCAAGGGCCATCGACATAGCCACACCAAGTCCGTCACCTGTTCGAGATGGAGCAGAGAGGTGATTTGCATCGTTTGTTACTGCACCTCCCTCAATTACAATAGGGTCATTATATGTAATATACTCTCTTTTACCCGACAAAATAACAACACCAACCGCCTCTCCAAGAGAGAGTCCGTCTCTCGATGCATCATAAGGTCTGCACACAGTCGGGCTTATTGAGTGAAATGCCTCAAAACCACTTACCACAAATCTTGTCATCTCATCGGCACCAATCACAATCACATTATCGCAATCTCCCCGTTCAATAAGCCGTGAAGCGGTAATCAACGCATTAATCCCGGATATACAGGCGTTAGAGATAACAAGAGGTGCCCTGTTTAGACCCAGATAACTGTTAATCCGCTCCGCCGACTCTCCGGGAAAGAGCTCCGGAGGCAGATCCTCTATACTATCCTTTATAAGAGAGATATTTGCTTTGGTTGTTGCATAAACTACTCTTGTATTGTCTTTTACAAGAGCATCCAAAGATACCCCACAGTCGAAAGCAGCATCCTCAACAGCAAAGAGAATTCTCCTCTCAAGAGTTGTAAATGAATCGGATAGCTCTCTGATTATATGAGCATCCTTCACAACCCTTGCACCATTAAAAGGAACAGAGTATATATCCCTATTATCTACTCTTTTTATTGCAGATATATTGTCCGACACCCTCCTCATATTCTCCTTTGTAGAGAATCCCAGCGGAGAGTAAATGGAGTCCGCAATTACATAAACCCTTTTTCTTACTCTATCAGTTTCCATCTTCTTTGCCATTCCAGGTAAAACTCCGGATTATTCCACTCAAGCTCACCCTCAAGGTTTAGAAAAACCTGAAGAGAGTAGCCGGTTGCAACAAGCGTGTTGTCGCTCTCTCTGTATATATCATATTCAAAACGAACTTTTGCAGCAGGCAGGAGTATAAACTTTGTCTCAACAACTGCACTCTCGCCGTAAGTAAGTGACTTCATATAGTTGCAGTGAAGCTCCACAACAGGGGCGGTATAGCCGGCTTTGTATATATCCAGATAACCTATCCCATACCTCTTCCCGAATGCCTCTCTGCCATCCTCAAAAAACTTGACATAATTCCCATGCCACACAATATTCATTGAGTCAACCTCAGAAAAACGAACCTTTACGCTCTCCCTGTGCACAAGTGCTGCCTGATTTAAATCTCTTCTCTTTCTCATACGATAAACCCCATACTACTTCTGTAAAAAAATCTTAAGCTCGGCTGAGGCAGCTCTCCTCTCCCCACAATAGAGAATCGCCTCAACAAGTGATATATCACCGAACTCACCAAGCTTCCTTATATGAGTAAAAATCTCCTCCCCTACAGGAGGGAACTCTGTTATAACAAACTTGGATACAGCCCCAATAAACCCCACAGGCACACTTTCTCCTTTACTTACAAACTGATACCCCGTTACGGCAGCAGCCGACTGAGCCATATTCTCTATCACCCCCGGCTCGGTAAGCCGGATATCCTTAACACCATTATCTACGGGTCTTCCTTTGCAACCGCCACTAAAAGAGCCGGTAAAGAGAGTTCCTGCTACCGGTGTAAAGCCGGTAACATAGGCACCATCAATCTCTCCATAGTAGCTCTCTACAAAAACAAAGGGAGCTCTCTGAGGGATTAACTTTAGGATATCCTCTCCTGTAACTATGGCTTTCTCAGGTACTCCCATATTAAACCTTTTTTCTTTTTCAACACTCTCATCCTGTCTATATCTGCAGATAGAGGATCATCCGGAAAGATCCACGCCTTGCCCGTCTCTTTTGCCATCTCCCGGCACCGCTCCGCAGAGAAGCCCTCTGCAAGATAGTAGGTGGGCTCAAGCAGCGGATTATCTGCAGAGATGGTCCCATCCTCAATTGCCATCCTCTGCAATGGAGTTCCGGGATATATTCTCATGCCAATATATGGGAAAAATACCGAATACCGAATTTTTTTTGAGTTCTCCATAGTCTCGGTTAACGTCTTCTCTGTCTCACCAATTCCCCCTAAAATCAAAAAATGAGCATAAAAAATGTTGTATTTAAGAGCCCTCTCCGAGTTAAGCAGCACATCCTCTATAGTAAAGTTCTTTCCGTATCGCTGCATCTGCTCTGTACATAGAGACTCCGTCCCAAACTCGATATGTTTAAGCCCGGCCCTGCGGAAAAGTGAGAGAATATCGTCGGTCAGATTGTGCGGAGAGAAATATGCTCCCCAGTTTATCTTGATTCCACTTCTTATAATCTTCTCTGCTAACTCTACGTTGTAACTGTTGTGAATATTAAATACCGAGTCGGTAAAGAAGACATAGTTTATCCCCTTATCCCGGCATAACTTCTCAAGTGTACCTACAATAAGATCGGTATCAAGCGTTCTTACACACCTGCCGTCAATAATCGGGTATGAGCAGTAGATACAGTTGTAGCAGCACCCTCTTTTTGTCTGAATATTCAACATTCCGCTTCGCTCCCAGTAGAAGTCCGATAGCTTGTCGTCGAACTGCAGATTTAGTGTGTTAAGATATTTAGTGTGAGGCTTGAGAATAACCCCACCTGTCTCCCCGGATATAAGCCCCTCTATCTTATCAAGGCTCTCGACACTATCTCCATCGTAATGATCTGCACCCCGGTTTAGGTAGATTATCAGCTGCCTAAGGCTCTCTTCTCCCTCACCGGCGATAGCATAATCCGGAGCAAGCAGTTGAAAGAGCCTCTCCGGGTAGATTGAGAATCCCGCGCCCCCCATAATTACAGGAGCCTTTGTACCGGCTCTTACAACTGACATTATCCTCGAATAACCTGGGATAAAACTTGTCATATCGAGAGAGTTGGCCCCATCAATATTTCTGATTGAGATTCCAACCCAATCGGGTGAATACTCCTTAATCTCACTCTCAAGCCCGGCAAGAGATAGAAGATTCATATCTGCAATCTTTATATCTAACCACTCTATCTTATTTATCAGATATGTCTTAAGGTATGAGAGACCCAGCGGATAGACCGGGCATGGATCTGCAAGTGTGTTAGCAGATATTAGAAGCAACCTCTTCTCTCCTATCATCTCCAAAATTTAAAATAGTTAAACCATTGCTCGGGAGCACTTCTTACAACTTGCTCAAGTCCTTTTACATAGCTCTCAAGAATTCCCTTTTCTTCTCTTACGGCGCTCTGAGAAGCACCCCTTTTATACAGTTCAAAGTGGAACAGATACCTCTTGTATCCGGTACGGATTGCGTAATAGAATACAACCGGCACATCAAAGCGGGCTGCAATTACAAAAGGGCCAAGCGGAAAAGCAGCCCGCGACCCCATAAAATCCATCTCCACCCCCCTGCTGCCGGCGTTAACCCTATCTCCCTGAATAGCAATATACGCCCCTTTATCCAGAGCATCCCTGATCTCAAAAATATGGGAGAGAGAGCCCTCTTTTACGGAAATCACCTCAAAACTTCTTACCCTCTTTTGTGAATCAAGAATTTGCTTTATCTTTTGATACTCCCAATCAACCATCACCACCTTCATCTCCTTACCATATTTGTCAAAATATGGAGCCCCAATCTCCCAGTTCCCAAAGTGAGCCCCAATTATTACAGCTCCCGTTTTACTGTTAAGTACATCTTTTACCTCCTGAGGCTCATGAAAATCAAAGCGGAACTTATCATACTCTCCGGAAGCGACAGCTGTTTTGTCTATGAGTGCAACACCCAAATTAAAATAGCTTTTGTAAAGAAAGAGGAGCGAAGCGATAACTCCATTGCCCAGAATCTTCCTGGAGTAGAACCAAACAGATGAGGTTGCCTTGGGAGCAAACGGAATGAAGTAGATAACGACAAATGACAATAGCACGTATGCCATTGTCACCCCTAAATACTTAATGATAAATACGAATGTGAGATATCCTGCTGCTCCACCTCTCGATTTACCACTCCACTCACTTGGGACTCTCCCTTTTTTCATCTAAACGTAAATTGATAAAGTTGTAAAAGTCGTTAAACGATTTAATACCTGCAAAATCCTTTGCAACAACGGTAAATCCGAAATTATGCTCAATAAGAACCACCATATCAACCAAGTCGAGACTATCCAGATCGAGAGTATCCATCAAGGGTGCATCGGGTTGAATCATCTCTGCATCAACCTCAAATTCTTGTGCAAGAACACTGTTAATTTTTTCAATAAGAGCAGAATCGGCCATAATATTTAGTAACTGTTTGTGTCAATATTTTTAAGAATAATTGTAGAGTTTGTACCACCAAATCCAAAAGAGTTTGAGAGAAGATGGTCAAATTTGTAATTAACCAACTTATTGGATATCCTGAGCTTGGATGATGCATCATCAGGGGTGTTGTAGTTGATGGTTGGAGCAATAAAGGAGTTCTTCATCATAAGTACCGAATAGACAATCTCGCTTGCACCTGCCATCCACATCTCATGTCCTGTAAGACTCTTTGTAGAACCTACATATGGCTTGTGATCGCCAAAAACTTCGTCTATTGCAAGAGCTTCGTTAAAATCTCCTACCGGAGTTGAGGTAGCATGGGCATTTATATAGCCAATATCCTCTCTCTTTACCCCCGCCTGATCCAGAGCCATTAAAAGTGAGCGCTTTGGACCATCAATATTTGGCACAGATATATGGTCTCCGTTTGAGGAGAATCCATAAGAGAGAACCTCTGCAAGGATTGGCGCCCCTCTCTTAACTGCAGACTCATAGCTCTCTAAAATAACCGTAGCAGCTCCACCGCTCGGAACCAGCCCATCTCTATCTGCATCAAAAGGTCTTGAGGCCTCTCCCGGTGAGTCGTTTCTTACCGAAAAGGCATTCAACCCGTCAAAGCTTGAGACAGCATACTTGTTAACCTCCTGAGCTCCTCCGCATATAATACAATCCTGAAGACCATTCTTGATCATCATAAAACCCATTCCTATTGAGTGAGAACCACTTGCACATGCGCCTGCAATAGTCAGGTTTATCCCTTTTAGCCGAAAAATTACCGAAAGATTCATTGTAACAGTAGAGTTCATCGATTGAAAAACCGATCCGGAACCTACTAATGTGGTGTTCTTCTTTTCGCGGATTAGATCTACACCCTCTACAACAGCCAGAGCACTGCTGTCATTTCCGTATAAGATACCAACCTCACGGCTATCCAAAAAGTTATCATCAATCCCTGCGTTTTTTAGTGCCTCTGCTGTTGCGACATATGCATAGGCTGCCTCCTGTGACATTGATATTCTCTTACGTCTGTCAAGAACCTTGGTAAGATCCGGCTTTGGCAGAATCCCTGTCAGTGATGAACGGAAACCAAACTCCTCTCTCTCCGGATCTACCCCTATTCCTGATCTTCCCTCTCTCAGAGAATCCAGCACATCATTTAAATTCTGTCCGATACATGAGTATATCCCCATGCCTGTAATAACCACTCTGGCCATAAACTTTGTTATTCTCTTATATATTAACTAAGTATAAAGTCCTCCGTTTACAGAGATAACCTCCCCGGTAATGTAGGATGCCTCCTTTGATGCAAGAAAAGCAACAACTGCAGCAACCTCTTCCGGTCTACCGAACCTCTCCATCGGTATCATCTTCTTGAGTTGAGACTCATCCAGCTCCTTTGTCATATCGCTGGTAATGAATCCGGGTGCTACAGCATTTACTGTTACCCCCTTCTTTGCCACCTCCTGTGCCAAAGCCTTTGTTGCAGCAATTACCCCCCCCTTGGCAGCAGAGTAATTTGTCTGTCCCGGTAAACCCTTAATTCCGGAAAGAGAGACTATATTGATAACTCTTCCGAATCTCTTAACCAGCATACTCTTTATTAGAGATCTGGTTACATAGAACATCCCATTCAGGTTTGTCCCTATTACACTGTGCCACTCGCTCTCCTCCATCCATAACATAAGGTTGTCCTTACGAATCCCCGCATTATTCACTAAAATCTCTATATACTCTCCGGGGTTGGCATCGCTCCACCCTTTTAAAGCAGCCTCTGTCTGTTCACTGTTGGAGACATCAAACTTTATAAGTGTAGAGATACCTCCCGATTCGGAGATAAGTTTTGCACACTCCTCTGCTGCGGTATCATTGGAGACGTAATTCAGGAGAGTATGATAACCCATGGCCGAGAGCTTTAAAGCAACTGCTCTTCCTATACCCCTGCCGGCACCCGTTACTAATGCATATTTCATAATAAGGAATAATTTATTCTGTTATCGAACGCTTTAAGTCCTATTCGTTAAAATCTCTCCCCTTCAAAAAATCTACAATCGCTTCAATCTCCTTGTATTTTGGTGTGTCGTCCGTAAATTTCGGGAAAAAATCTCTTATTGCAAAGTAGATCTCTCTGCTCTCCTTTGAAAGCTCCTTCTCTATGCCGAGATAATCTATTGCCTGCAAGAGTGCCATGTAGTGGATTGCCATCACCTGATATCCATTCTCAATAACCCTTGCTGCCATTAGCGACGAGTTTGTACCCATGCTGACGATATCCTGATTGTCGTTATTGTTTGGAATGGAGTGCACATAAACCGGATTCGAAAGAGTCTGAGACTCTGCTGTGGTTGAGGTAGCGGTAAACTGTGCTGCCTGCAGACCATAATTAAGTCCAAGAACACCCAGGTTTACAAAAGGTGGCAGAATTCCATTTATCTTATCATGGAAAAGATAATTCAATTGTCTCTCCGCCAACATTGTAAGTTTAGTAATTGCAATTTTTAGCTTATCCATCTCAAAGCTTACATAGTCTCCATGAAAATTACCTCCATGATAGATATTTTGAGTTTCCGGATCAACAACAGGATTGTCACAAACACTGTTAAACTCCCTCTCAACTACATCTTTTGCATTGCAAAGAGTATCATAAACCGGCCCCAGAATCTGTGGAACACATCTTAATGAGTAGTATCCCTGCACCTTCTCCTTAAAGACCCGACTATTGTTACTTCCGTTATAGAGATCGCTCTCCCTCTTCTTTAATCTGGAAGATGAAGCAAACATCTCTCTCATCTGAGTGGCGATATGGAGCTGCCCCTTATGCGGTCTGCTATCCATAAGCGGTTCAGATACAAAGTCATCGTAAGAGGAGGCAATCTCATTCATCATTACAGATGCCAAAGTTGCCCACTTTATGAGTTTTTGAGAGTAGTAGATATTTACAGCAGCTATTCCGGTCATCACACTTGTCCCGTTGGCTATAGCAAGACCCTCTCTTATATATATATCAAGAGGCTTTAACCCACACTCCTTTAGCACATCGCCGGTATCCCTCAGCTCACCTTTATAGAAGACCTCTCCCTCACCGATTAGTGCCAACCCAATATGAGCCATCTGAACAAGGTCTCCGCTTGCCCCTACTCCTCCGTGCTCGGGAATAAGCGGATATATTTCATTATTAATGAATTCTGCAAGAAGATTGCAGAGTTCTATGTTTACTCCCGACCTCCCTTTAAGAAAGTTAGAGAGTCTTGCAAGCATCGCAGAGCGTACATAGACCGGAGGCAACGGAGCACCTGCCCCACAAGCGTGAGAGCGGATAATATTGTACTGAAGAGCCTTGAGTTGCTCATCATCTACGCGAAACTGAGCCATTGGCCCAAACCCGGTATTAATTCCGTAAATAACCTTCTTCTTTGAGAAGATCTCTAAAAAATTGTAGCACCCGGCTACCTTTTCCCGGACAGATTTGTCTATGACAACTCTCTCTCCATCCAATACAATAGAAGCTATATCCTTATAGGATAAATTCAGACCTAATTCTATCACAATTAAAATTTTCCAAACAATTTGCAAAGATAGAAAAAAAAAGCCCTGGCAACATTTAGTCAAACGTACAAATGTTTCCGGGGCTATAGGAAATCTGTTTTATCTCTCTATCTCTGACATTTTTTCAGGTACTTTGCCAATCTTTTTGCCTTCTCCCCGGAAAATTCTATAAAAACTGAGGTATCTTCGTATTTATGAGGCACAAAATTAAGCAACTTGACAACTGCAAACTCCTCGTCTCTGGTCATCATTACATCAAGACGGCCGCTTCCATTGTCATTAAAGTAGAAAATCAGAGTCCTCTCATCAATCTCTCCTCTCAAGATATTTTCAAGGGTAGACTGGCTCTCCTTATCGTAGTAGTATGAGGCCCTTCTCACAGGACTCCCCGTAGGGTTGTACACTTCGTGTTTTATTCTGAATGCAAATAGTCCAATTGCCAACAAGAGCAACAGTATACCTGTAGATAAATCTCCCAATATAAAGGCAATAACAGAAATAGCAGCTATCAAAACAGAGAGAACCAGTACTTTAATAT
>CAZCXB010000003.1:0-17540 GCA_964502485.1 uncultured Muribaculaceae bacterium
GCTGTAATAGGGTTTTTTGCAGCACGCTTACCTCTGCTGATTGTAAAAAAAACAGAAAAATTTTAATTTTTTATGCAACGTTTTAAGCTGCTTCTGCATCTTTTAGATGTAGGTTTAGGTTTTAGTACACAAGAAAGGGGTCGATGTCTGTAGCAGGGGGTCGGCCTTTTTTATTATAATTGCCTCTATTTATATAATTGTTATTAATTTTGACCAAAACAGCAATTATGAAGAGAACTACAATTAATCTACTACTAATAATATCCATTTTACTCTCCTTACCCCGTGTTGTAAATGCAGAAGAACATCAGAGAGGCCGTCCGAGAGTTGTAATCCTTGCAACGGGAGGAACTATTGCAGGATCGGCCACAAGCGCAACACAAGCGTCATATCAGCCGGGAGTATTAAGTATAGATCAGATAATATCCTCTGTTCCCGATATAGAAAAGCTTGCCGATCTTAAAGGTATTCAGATATGCAATATAGCCAGCCAGGATATGGAGGAGCAAATATGGCTCAATCTATGGAAAAGTATAGACCATCTCTTCTCCAATGATCTTTGCGATGGTGTAGTTGTTACACACGGAACAGACACAATGGAGGAGACTGCATACTTTCTTAATCTAACAGTACGCCACACCAAGCCGGTAGTTCTTACGGGAGCAATGAGGGCTGCAACTTCATTAAGTGCAGATGGTCCGTTTAATCTCTATAATGCTGTAGCATTAGCTGCAGATTCCGGCTCTGCAAACAGGGGGGTGATGGTAGTTATGAATGACTATATCTTCTCTGCAAATGATGTAACTAAAACAAATACAGTAAATTCAAATGCCTTTGGAGCTCCGGGATATGGAGCTATGGGTTATGTTAGGGATGGAGTTCCTAAGTTTTACAGAGAGAACATTTTTACCCATACCGCCGAATCGCAATTCGATATAACAGGAGTGAGGAGCCTTCCTGTTACTGAGATTATTTACGCATATGCCTTTTCGTCTGCAGTAGCAATCAATGCAATAATTGATTCAAACGCAGAGGGGGTAGTAATTGCCGGTGTCGGACACGGTAATTACAATAAAGAGATTGCAAAGGCAATTGAGAGAGGTATCTCAAAAGGGGTCTCTTTTGTAAGATCATCCAGGATTTCTGAGGGAGGAGTTGATATGGCCGCCGAAAATTATAATGTAAAATGCCCTGTGAGTTTTAATAAAAACCCTCAAAAGGCAAGGATACTGCTTATGTTAGCTCTTACACGGACAAAAGACAGTGAAGAGATCCAGAGAATATTTAAAAGATATTGAGATCACTCCTTAACCTTAAAGAGACCAAATAGAGATGATCCGCTTCCGCTCATAGAGGCATAAACAGCACCGCTTCTGTATAGCTCCTCTTTATGGTTGGCAAGAGTCGGAAACTCATCAAAAATACTACTCTCAAAGTCGTTTTTTAGATACTCTCTCCACTGATCAACAGGTAATTTAAGGATCTCTTTGATTGACTCCTTAGGTTTTTTTGGCGTCACTCCTGCATAAGCCCTTGCTGTGGAGATAAACACCTCCGGAGTGACGATTTTGACATAATACCCTTTAAGCTGAGGAATCTCTATTCCCTCCAGAATTTCACCTCTCCCTGTTACAATCATAGGGTTTCTCTCACTATCCCTATTGTTGTGTGCATAAATAAAGAATGGACAGTCACTCCCAAGCTGCGATGCATAAAAGGCAAGTTTGTCATTATCAAGCCTAAGATTATACAATCTATTAAGGAGAATCAAGGTGCACGCACCATCAGAAGAGCCTCCGCCAAGACCTGCGCCGGAGGGGATCTTTTTATAGAGGTGAATCTCTGCACCCGGCATTTTAAACCTTGAGTTAAGAAGGTTATAGGCCTTTATGCAGATATTATCCTGCGGCAGGCAATCTAGCTTTGACCCATATATTGAAAAAGAGAGCTCACGGCTCTCTACAATTTCAAGAATATCTGACGGAGAATCACAATCGAGAAACAGACTTTCGATATTGTGATATCCGTCAATCCGCTTCTCAACTACCCTAAGACCAATATTTACTTTGCATTTGGGGAACAGTATCATCTATCCGCATTTTGAGTTTCCACAAGACATACATGTAAGACAACCCTCCTGGTAAACAAGATTTTCTGACCCGCACTTTTCACACTTCTTTCCTGAGTCATCCTTTGTTCCGTCGGGAATAAAACGTTTTAAAGTCCTCTCTACACCATTCTTCCATGTATTAATAGCTTCACTGTCCAACTGAAGTCCACTCACAAGATTGACAACATCAACAATTGGCATCCCGTTCCTGAGAACACCGGAGATGAGCTTTGCATAGTTCCAGTACTCCTTGTTAAACATATGAGAGACACCTCCTACAATGTTCCTGTAACCGAATTTATCTATAAAGTGAAAATCGTAGCGTGTATTGTTGTTCTCATCCTTCTCCTTTACAATGTATCCCATAGATACAGATTTAGGAATGCTTCTGGTGTCCTCGTCTATCAATCCTGTAAAGATCTCGTAAGGGCTACCCTTCATTAGTCCAACAAGAGCAATCCACTGCTCTGCACCATTTTTAAAACGTATCACCTCTGCATCAAGGGATTTAGGTCGCTCCGCCTTCTTTAGAGCCTCCTTACTCTCATTCTCCTTTGTAGAGATCAGTACACCGGATCTTGAGCCATCCCTATAAACTGTAACACCCTTGCATCCATACTCCCATGCTGTCTTATACACATCTGAGACAAGCTCTTCGGTTACATTATTGGGTAGATTTACCGTAACGCTTATTGAGTGATCTACCCACTTCTGCATTTTCCCCTGCATCTTAACCTTTGCCGTCCAGTCGATATCATTGGATGTGGCCTTGTAGTAAGGAGATTTTGCAACAAGCTCCTCTATCTCGGATGCCTGCATAGACTTTACCTTCTCTGCCTTATAGCCGTTCTTCTCACACCAGACAAGGAAATTGTGGTGAAAAACATAGAACTCTTCCCATGCATCTCCAACCTCATCCCGGAAAGAGACTATCACGTTTTTATCGTTAGGGTTTACCTTTCTGCGTCTTTTATAAAAAGGGAGAAATACCGGTTCAATCCCTGATGTAGTCTGAGTCATAAGAGAAGTTGTACCTGTTGGAGCTATTGTCAACATTGATATATTCCTTCTTCCATGCCTAACCATTTGATCAAATAGGGATTCGTCCTCCTTTCTGATTCTCTGAATCATTGGGTTTGACTCCTCTCTCCTGGCATCAAAAATTGGGAAAGCCCCCCTCTCAACAGCCATTCCGGCAGAGGAACGATATGCCTCTACAGCAAGTGTCTTCTGAATCTCTACTGCAAATTCGGTTGATTTTTCATCGCCGTAGCGAAGCCCTAATGCGGCTAACATATCCCCTTCTGCAGTAATTCCAAGTCCAGTTCTTCTACCCCCCAAGGTCTTCTCCTTAATCTTTTGCCAAAGATTTATCTCTGCAAGCTTTACTTCCGGATCTTCGGGATCCTTCTCTATCTTCTCAATAATTGCCTCAATCTTCTCCATCTCAAGGTCAATAAGATCGTCATTTAGTCTCATAGCCTTTTGAACATGGCTCCTAAAGAGCTCCTCATTGAATTTAGCCTTTGCAGTAAAAGGGTTCTCTACATATGAGTATAGATTTATAGCAATGAGGCGACAAGAGTCATAAGGGCAGAGCGGAATCTCTCCGCAAGGATTTGTGCTCATAGTCTTATATCCAAGATCGGCATAACAGTCGGGAATCGACTCTCTTATTACTGTATCCCAGAACAGCACTCCCGGCTCTGCAGATCTCCATGCGTTATGAATAATCTTCTTCCAAAGAGCTGCTGCATCTATCTCCTTTACAAAGGCAGGATTATCTGAGTCAACCGGAAATTGCTGCCTGTAGGGTTTATTATGAAGTGCACATCTCATAAACTCATCATCTATCTTAACCGAGACATTCGCTCCGGTAACCTTACCCTGATCCAGCTTTGCATCAATAAACATCTCTGAATCGGGGTGTTTTACAGAGATTGTAAGCATAAGAGCACCCCTTCTTCCATCCTGAGCAACCTCTCTGGTAGAGTTTGAATATCGCTCCATAAAAGGCACCACCCCTGTAGAGGTGAGCGCACTGTTAAGAACTGGACTTCCTGCCGGTCTGATATGGGATAGGTCATGCCCTACTCCCCCTCTTCTCTTCATCAGCTGTACCTGCTCCTCATCAATTCTCATGATGCCACCATAGGAGTCTGCGGGTTTACGGTGACCTATAACAAAGCAGTTAGATAGTGAGGCAATCTGGTATCCGTTACCAATCCCAGTCATTGGTCCCCCCTGAGGAATTATATACTTGAACTCCTTTAAAAGTTCATATATCTCCTCTTCACTCATTGGGTTGGGATACTTTGCCTCTATCCTGGCAAACTCTTTTGCAAGACGTCGGTGCATATCATCGGGAGATGATTCATAAAGGTTCCCATAGGAGTCCTTCATTGCATATTTATTGATCCATACGGATGCTGCCAATTCGTCTCCTTTGAAGTATCTGAGACTGGAAGCCATAGCCTCCTCGTATGTATAATTATTCATATTGAAAAAATATTAAGGAAAGAAAAAGCCGAAGGATTGCTCCATCGACTCTGACAAAATTATAGTAAATAGCTCTATAAAACCTGAAATCCCTTATATAGTTATCAACAGATTAATGAACATGTGATACTTCTACTAGGTATTTATTTAGTTAATTATCAGCTCTTAACCATGTTTGATTACGACCAATGATTCCGGTTCTGTCAAGAGAGCCCCGGACTTTGAGATTGCCTGTTTTCTTATCGTAAGTCATTGTGCAGTTATAAATTTTACCATTGGCAGGATCAAGAATAGTACCTCCGGTGAGTTTCTCTCCATCTACCCGGAGTCCGCGGATTATTTTCATTCCTGCAATAGGTTTGTCCTTATCTGCTCCGGTGCACTCAATACACCTTCTGTTTGGGTCGCCGGTTAGCAGTTTCTCTATCACCCCCTCATAAACTCCTGCAGAGGTTCGGGTTAATGAAACCAAAGATTTTCTGTTTCCATCCTCATCGATGGTGTACCATTTTCCGAGAATCTTAGCAGGTTGTGCAAGAGCGAATACCGGAAAGAGAAAAATTGCGACAAATAGAAGTAAAGTCCTGTTTTTCATACATAAATATTATTAATTGGTCTTTATCCTTAGTTAGAGAGGTCTCTTAACAACAGTTCATACTGCAGTTGGAGCAGTGGCTGAACTCACCTCTGAGCCTTGACTCTGTAAGGTCGCTTAATCGTTGGCGAAGCTGTTCGTTGTTAATGTTTTCCAACACATCATAGACAAATGCAAGCTGCTGTAGAAGCTTTGCCTCACTCTCACCTATACCTCTGGATCTCATATAAAACAGCGCGTTCTCGTCCAAAATACCGCTTGTTGCACCATGAGAACACTTTACATCATCGGCATAAATCTCTAACTGAGGCTGTGTATATGCTTTTGCTCCCGGTGATATAAGCAGATTGTGGTTTGCCTGATAGGCCTCTGTCTTTTGTGCGTCTCTCGCTACAACAATTCTACCTGTGAAATGTGCTCGTGACTCATTATCAAGAATACCCTTGAACAGCTGCCTGCTCAAACACCCCTTAACCATATGATTCATAACAACATTAGTCTTAACAGACTGTTTGCCGTCAACAAGGTAAGCTCCGTTTAACTCACAAATTGCCCCCTCTCCCGATAGTGTAACTAAAAAATCATTTTCGAGACACGATCCGTGTAGAGATATAACATTGATACGCAGATACCCCTTACTCTCTATATCAATTTCGAACTTTACAGAGTGGCTGGAGTCATTGTGTTCGTTCTGCATAACTACAATATTGGCTATTGCGTTCTCTTTAACCCTAATATTTATGGTCTCATCCGTTTTGAACCTGTCAAGAGTGAGTGTATGGGTGCATAACAGAACAGAGGAGTCTGAGCTCTCCTCAAAAACCATACTGTTAGAAAAGGAGATGTCGCTTGTATTTCCGGAGTCCCTGAAACAGATAATCTGAATGCTCTCCTCCGGAACACTCCCTTTGGAAGCTGTTAAAGAGAATCCCGATTCACCGTTAGAGGTTACCGAAAATCCATTTGGAGTGAGAACCTCCTCCCTGAGTGATCCGTTGTTCACAAAGGCCTGCATTGTACCGGGTAAAGGAACTCTGCAGCGGAACACCTCAGGTATCTCAGGTGTGTATATAAATTTTGTCTCTTTCATAATTATCAGGCATTTATCAGCCAGTCATAACCCCTCTCCTCAACTTCAAGAGCAAGCTCTTTTCCTGCGGTTTTAATTATGCGGCCATCATAAAGTACATGTACAACGTCAGGTATAATGTAATCAAGAAGTCTCTGGTAATGAGTTATAACAATAAAGGCATTATCGGGTCTCTTTAACTTGTTTACTCCGGCTGCCACAATTCTTAGTGCATCAATATCCAAGCCGCTGTCTGTTTCGTCGAGTATGGCGAGTGTCGGCTCTAACATTGCAAGCTGGAAAATCTCATTTCTCTTCTTCTCTCCTCCTGAAAAGCCCACATTAACACCTCTGCCCGAGAATGAGCTGTCCATCTCAACAACTGCCATCTTCTCTCTCATCAGTTTAAGAAACTCTGCAGCTGTTACCGGCGGTAGATTTTTATGTTTTCTCTGCTCATTTATAGCCGCTTTCATAAAATTTACATTACTTACACCCGGAATCTCTACCGGGTACTGAAATCCCAGAAACAGACCTTCTCTTGCCCTCTCTTCCGGAGATAGTTCAAAAAGATTAAGTTCCTTAAATGTAACATCCCCCTGAGTAACCTCAAAAGTGTCTCTACCGGCTAAAACAGCAGAAAGAGTACTCTTTCCGGAACCATTTGGCCCCATTATGGCGTGAACCTCGCCTGCCTTAACAGAGATATCAATCCCCTTCAAAATCTCCTTTCCACCGATTGAAGCATGCAATCCTTTGATTTCTAACATATCTTAAATATTTATTTTCATTAATTATTCTCTTTCCATGCTCTTCTCCACATCGCAAACCCGAAAAAAGCCAAAACAAGGTAGGCTGCACTTACCATCGGCAGAAATACCATTCCGGCAAGGAGATAGAGAGTTATATTTGTTATATTAACCGTCAACCACGCTGCCCAGCACTCAAGCTTCTTCTGTGCCGAGAGGTATTGTGCAGTAAGTATCACCACAGTGACAAAAGCATCGAGCATAGGTCTTTGAGGCTCGCTAAACAGAGTGGGGAACAGATTGTCAATATTCTTAAGTGCAAAACCCCAAAGAAGAGCAACAATAATAGTCTGCAAAACAAAGTAAACTCTTTGAGGATTACTCATAAGGGTAACCTTAAGCTGTTTCTTGCTGTTCTCCTCCCCTGCTGACGGGTGTGTCCACCTATAGTGTCCGTAAAAATTTATTATAAAGGATATGGGCTGAACCAGCATACTTGAGTATAAACCTTTCTGATAAAAGAGAATAAACAAAAGAATATTATATAGATAGCCCATCCAGAAATTAGCCACCTTTGCCTTTGTTGCAAGATAGACACAAGTAAGACCGGAGGCTACCGATAAAATCTCTACAAGTGAGACACCCTGTCCTCCGATTGAAAAAATGATATTATCTGTACTGAAAATCTCAAACATTGAATTCCGGTTTATATTTTTATCCTACACTTCCCTCAAGGGTGACCTGCAATAATTTTTGTGCCTCCACAGCAAACTCCATAGGTAGTTGATTGAGCACCTCCTTTGCATATCCGTTAACGATCAATCCAATCGCATCCTCCGGACCAATGCCCCTCTGAAGACAGTAGAACAGCTGGTCTTCGCTTATCTTTGAGGTAGTTGCCTCATGCTCGAGTATAGCGCTTCTGTTTTCATTCTCTATATAAGGAAAGGTGTGTGCACCACATTTGTCTCCAAGAAGAAGCGAGTCACACTGTGTGTGATTCCTGGCATTATCTGCATTAGGTAGAATCTTTACAAGACCACGGTAGCTGTTATCGCTCACCCCCGCAGATATACCTTTGCTTACAATTCTACTTTTTGTGTTCTTGCCTATATGAATCATCTTTGTTCCGGTATCTGCCTGCTGGTGATGATTTGTTACAGCTACCGAGTAGAACTCCGATACAGAGTTGTCACCCCTGAGTATAGTACTTGGGTACTTCCAGGTTATTGCAGATCCTGTCTCTACCTGAGCCCATGAGAGTTTACTGTTTTCGCCTTTGCATATTCCTCTCTTGGTTACAAAATTATATATTCCGCCTCTCCCTGATGAGTCTCCGGGGTACCAGTTTTGAACTGTTGAGTACTTCACCTCTGCATCCTTCATAACGATAATCTCTACAACAGCTGCGTGAAGCTGGTTTTCGTCTCTCTGAGGAGCAGTGCAACCCTCCAGATAGCTGACATAAGATCCCTCCTCGGCGACAATGAGTGTTCTTTCGAACTGCCCCGTACCCTTTGCATTTATCCTGAAATAGCTGGAGAGCTCCATTGGACATCTTACCCCCTTTGGGATATAGCAAAATGAGCCATCACTGAAGACAGCTGAGTTAAGTGCCGCAAAGTAGTTATCGCCATAAGGCACAACCGAAGCAAGATACTTTTTTATAAGATCGGGATAGTCTCTTACAGCTTCGGAAAAGGAGCAAAAGATCACCCCCTTCTCTGCAAGTTGTTCCCGGAATGTGGTCTTAACCGATACAGAGTCAAATACTGCATCCACCGCTACTCCCGCCAGAACATTTCTTTCGTTAAGGGGAATTCCAAGCTTCTCAAATGTTGCATTAAGCTCGGGATCAATCTCACCGGTCTCGGATAGGCTCTTTGGTGCCGAGAAGTAGATTATATCCTGGTAATCTATTGGCGGGATCTTTAGATGCGGCCACTCCGGCATCTTCATTGTTAACCATTTGTTGTATGCCTTGATTCGGAACTCAAGCATCCACTCAGGTTCTCCCTTCTTTGCAGATATCCCTTTTATAATATCCACATTGAGTCCCTTAGGAAATGAGTCCTGCTCCAGCAGTGTCTCAAAACCGTGCTCATATTCGGACTCTGTTACTTTCTGAATTATATCGTTTTCACTCATCGTGGCGCAAAGTTAAATCTTTTAAACTATTTTTGTATACAAATAATCTTGATATGACCAAAAACAATAATACCATTGAGGGTGATAGAGAAGAGTCTCTTCCGGGTAAAATTTCAATGATATCGGAGCTCTTTAAGAGTGCCGGTATTGACCCCGGTAGCGAGCCTGTTTTTGAAAACAACGATTATGTTTACTCCTCTTCACATAGAGTGCTTCTTGAGGGTATCGATTTTGATCTTGTCTACACTCCGCTCAAACATCTGGGATACAAAGCAACTCTCGCTGTAATTGGTCCGCTCTATGCAACAAACTTTACCCCCTCCTCAATCTCGGTAAAGGTTGCTCTCTCTTCAAGATTCAAACACTCAAACATAGTTGAATTATGGAGCGGCATTACTGCAGCTGTTAAAGAGCATAATCTTGAAAATGTAGTGCTCGATCTTCTCCCTTCAATCACCGGTCTTACAATAAGCCTTTCGTCACAGGGTAAACAAAAGAGAGAGATCTTTGTTCAAAAACCTCAATGTAAACCGGCCGATCTACTATGTCTTAGCGGCAGCCTTGGCGCTGCATATATGGGACTTCAAATTCTTGAAAGGGAGAAGCTCTTTTTTGAAAAAGAGAGGGTTCAGCCAAAACTGGGAGACTATAAATTTGTACTCCAATCATATCTTAACCCATTTATTGACAGCTCTCTTTTTCGGGTAATGGAGGGTTGCGCAGTAATTCCATCTGCCGGACATTTTGTTGTCAACGGATTGGCAGACTCTGTAAAGAGTATCTGTTTTGCAAATTCTGCAGGTGCAAAAATCTTTATGAACAGAATCCCTATAGCTTCGGAGGTGAGCCAGGTGTGTGAGGAGATAAAAATAGATCCATTTACGGCTGCTCTTAACGGAGGCGATGACTTCCGGTTTCTATTTGCCATTCCACTCGATAAGCTTGATTCAGTAAAGAGAGAGCTCCCTCAGCTTGATATAATTGGACATCTGTGTGACCCGGAAGCAGGGGCACTTCTTATAACACCTGATGGTAAAGAGATTGAGCTAAAAGCTCAGGCTTGGGACAAATGATATAGCTACCGATCTTGACTCTAAGTACTCTAACAACTCATTATTGAGAGATACCTGATACTTGGCAGAGAAGAACTCGACCGCAAGTTTGTTCTCGTAATCCAGGAACTTGATTGTGAGAGTTGTCCTGCCCTTATTTCTTTTTAAGATATCCTTTAGCTCCTCCCTAAACCCTTTGGTCACCATCTTCACGGGGATATTGATTGTCACCTCTTTTATAAAGTCCTCTTTTGTATTAGCAAGATGCCTTATCTTTTTTACTTTCAACTCGTAGTCAACAGACTTTGCCTCATCCTTTGCAGCATTTGAGTAGCCGAATCTTGGGGATACAGAGCACTTTAAAATAAGCGGAAGATTTGTCTGCATATATTGCATAGAGGCTTCATAATCTTTTCCATAGAGAGCAAAATTGTGGGATCCGTTAAAATCTTCTACCGTAAAATTTGCAAAAGGCTTACCATTGCTCCTTGTATAAGAGATCTTTACAGATGTGACAATACCTGCAATTATTATCTCTCTACCCTGGACAGACTCATCATTAGGGGCTTTTGCCACCAAATCGGCAGCTCCTGAGAGTGTACAGTTTGTAAAATTCTTAACCTCAAACGAAAACTGATCTAACGGGTGAGCTGACAGATACATTCCAACTAGCTCTTTTTCACGTTTAAGCAGCTCATGGTTATCACATTGGATATAACCGGGAAGTTCCGGAGGAACAAGTTTAACACTTTCACTGGTTCCAAAAAGAGAGTTACCTCCATTTACTGTATCGGTCTGAAGTCTGTTTCCATAACGGATTAAAGCATCTATAAAGAGCTCATCTTTAGAAGTTGTTCCCAGATACTGTGATCTCTTAACAGGCTCAAAACTATCAAAAGCTCCGGCATATATCAGAGACTCTATCGTTTTTCTATTTACAACACCAAGGTTTATCCTCTCTATAAAGTCAAAGATGGAGGAGAAGGGGGTCTCACCCGACTCTCTTGCCTTAACGATACTCTCTACAGCAGCAGATCCCACCCCTTTAATACCTGCCATACCAAACCTGATATTACCCCTCTTATTTACGGTAAAGGTATCGATGCTCTCATTAACATCCGGACCTAAAACCTCTATCTTCATCCTCTTACACTCATCCATCAATTTGGTAAGCTCATCAATATCATTAAGGTTCCTACTGAGGGTTGCTGCCATAAACTCAGATGGGTAGTTTGCCTTGAGATATGCTGTCTGGTAACCGATCCAGGCATAGCATGTAGAGTGAGATTTATTGAATGCATATTGGGCAAATGCCTCCCAGTCCTTCCACACCTTCTCCAGAATATCTGCAGGATGTCCGTTGCCTTCGCCTCCCTCAATGAAACGCTGCTTAAGAGTATCCATTACCGCTTTATCCTTCTTACCCATAGCCTTTCGAAGGGTATCAGCATCGCCCTTTGTAAGGCCGGCAAGTTTCTGACACAGCAACATAACCTGCTCCTGATATACAGTAACTCCATAAGTTGAAGATAACACCTCCTCCATTGCAGGAAGATCGTACTCAATCTGCTTTACTCCATGTTTACGGTTAATAAAGTCCGGAATATACTCCATTGGACCCGGTCTGTAGAGGGCATTCATCGCTATAAGATCTTCGAACCTATTTGGTTTTAACTCTCTTAGCCATTTTCTCATTCCGTCACTCTCAAACTGAAACGTACCGACAGTATCCCCTTTACTGAAAAGAGTGTAGGTTGCTTCATCATCAATCGGAATGGAATCTATATCTACCTCTATACCCCTTGATTTTTTAATATTATCAACAGCAACCTTGATAATGGAGAGTGTACGAAGTCCAAGAAAGTCCATCTTTAGCATCCCGACCTTCTCTATCTGAGACCCCTCATACTGAGAGACCCATATCTTCTCCCCGGTCTCTTTGTCGTTTGCCGTAGTGATAGGAATATACTCCCTAAGGTCATCTCTGCCTATGATAATTGCACAGGCGTGCACCCCTACATTTCTTACAGTCCCCTCAAGTTTTCTGGCGTACTCAAGAGTCTCACGTACAAGCGGCTCACCGTTATTATAAGCATCCGCAAACTCAGGAACAAGTCTTATACAGTTATCTATTGTAACATCAACATTATCTCCCTTTTCGTCCGGAGGAAATCTGCCCGGAACAAGCTTAGCAAGGCGGTCTGACTCAGGAAGCGGAAGTCTCTGGATTCTCGCAATATCCCTTATTGCACTCTTAGCCGCCATTGTGCCAAATGTTATAACGTGAGAGACCTGGTTCTCTCCATACTTATCCTCAACATATTTTAATACCCGGGATCTCCCATCATCGTCAAAGTCAATATCTATATCGGGCATAGATATTCTGTCCGGATTGAGAAATCTCTCAAAGAGAAGATCATACTTCAATGGGTCTATATCTGTTATCCTGAGTGAGTATGCAACTACCGAGCCTGCAGCCGAGCCTCTGCCCGGACCTACTGACACTCCCATTGATCTTGCTGCTGCTATGAAATCCTGAACAATAAGAAAGTAGTCCGGGTATCCCATGAATTTTATGGTGGCAAGCTCAAAATCTATCCTCTCCTTATGTTGATCAGTCAGCGTTCCGTAACGGGAGATTGCCCCCTGGTATGAAAGCTCTCTCAGATAGTCATCTGAGTCGGCAAATGTCTCAGGAATCGGGAAGTTAGGCATTATCGGCCCTGACTCTATACTATAACTCTCGATCTTCTCTGCAATCTCTATAGTGTTCTCCAGAACTTCCGGAATATCCGCAAATATAAGAGCCATCTCATCCTGAGTTTTCAAATACTCCTGTTTGGTATATCTCAGTCTGTCGGGATCATCTACATCTGCATTTGTTGTCAGGCAGATCAGCCGATCGTGAGCCTCTCTGTCGTCTGCAGATACAAAGTGGACATCATTTGTGGCAATGCATTTTATATTGAGTCTCTCTGCCAGCTCAAGCAACCCTTTATTGGCTCTGCACTGCTCTATGTAAGTAGAGGTATCTGCTCCCGGTGCGTCGGTCTCATGGCGCTGGAGTTCCAGATAGAAATCATCTCCGAAAAGGTTTTTATACCAAATCGCAGCCGCCTCTGCACGATCCATATCCCCGGATAGTATTGCCTGAGGAATCTCCCCTCCAAGACAGGCCGAAGAGCATATAAGATTAGAGCTGAATCTCTCAAGAAGCTCTCTGTCAATTCTCGGCTTTGAGTAGAACCCCTCAATAAATGCGTAAGAGCTAAGTTTAACCAGATTTTTGTATCCGGCATAGTTTTTTGCAAGCAGTACAAGATGATAACTCCCCTGATCTTCCTTTCCGCGCCTATCGAACCTTGTGTTTTTTGATACATACATCTCACAACCCACAATAGGCTTAACATTTGGATACTTATATGCAGTATCTAAAAACTCCTTAACTCCAAACATATTACCATGGTCGGTAATGGAGAGTGCTATCTGATTGTCTTCTGATGCTTTTGCAAACAGCTTCTTAATATTGGCAGCGCCGTCAAGAATTGAGTATTGAGTATGTACGTGGAGGTGAACAAAGGCCATTTTAAGATTTTTTCCAAGGTGATAAAGATAGAGAATCGGAGCCGGAATAATTAACCGGCCCCGTGAAACTTATTAACATCTGTAAGAGGATAACTTCAGACAAGAGGCACCCCTGTCATCTCGGCAGGTGCCGGAATACCCATAATCTTAAGAATTGTAGGAGCTATGTCGGCCAACTTCCCGCTTTTAACCTCAAAAACATCTTTGTCTATTACAACAAAAGGAACCGGATTGAGTGAGTGTGCAGTATTTGGAGAGCCGTCCTGATTAACCGCATTGTCTGCATTCCCGTGATCGGCAGTAATAATTACTGAGTATCCACTCTCTCTTGCAACGTCAACTATCTCTGCAACACAACGGTCAACTGTCTTTATTGCCTTCTTGATAGCACTGAAAACACCCGTATGCCCAACCATATCTCCATTGGCAAAATTTAGAACTATAAAATCCTGCCTCTTTGTTTTGAGCTCTTTGATAAGCTCCTCTTTTACCTCAAGAGCACTCATCTCAGGCATAAGGTCGTAAGTTGCTACCGGTGGAGACTTAACGAGTATTCTGTTCTCATTATCGAATAGCTGCTCTCTCCCTCCCGAAAAGAAGAAGGTAACATGAGCATACTTCTCTGTCTCAGCAATCCTTAGTTGTCTCTTTCCCGCTTTTGCTATAACCTCTCCTATGGTATTAGGCAGATTGTCTTTGTCATAAAGCACATGTAACCCGGTAAATTTCTCATCATAAGGGGTAAGGGTAGAGAAGTAAAGCGGAATAACCTTCATCTCCGGCATCTCATGGTCCTGCTGAGTCAATACTGTTGTCAGCTCTCTGGCCCGGTCATTCCGGAAGTTAAAGAATATTACTGCATCACCCTCTTTAAGAGTTGCTATAGGATTTCCGGAGCTATCAACAGCAACGTTTGCCCTTACAAACTCATCGGTAACTCCGTTGTCGTAACTGCGCTGCATCGCCTCAACCCCGTGTGTGAAGGGCTCCCCCACACCTTTTACAAGCAGATCGTATGCCTCCTTAATCCTGTCCCATCTCTTGTCTCTGTCCATTGCATAGTATCTTCCGATTATTGAAGCAAGCTTACCTCTGTTTCCGGAGAGATAGCTCTCTAACTGCTCGATATACTTAATTCCGCTCTTTGGATCGGTATCTCTTCCATCCATAAATGCGTGAACATAAACCTCCTCTACTCCATTTTCCAACGCAAGGTCCAGAAAAGCAAAGAGATGCTCCATAGAGCTATGAACACCACCATTGGACATAAGGCCCATAAAATGAAGAGCCTTTCCACTTCTCTTTACATAGTCATATGTCTCCCTTATCTCTCTGTTGTTGAATAGAGTTTTGCTTCTGCACTCCTTGTTTATCTTAACAAGATCCTGATAAACAACTCTGCCTGCCCCAATATTAAGGTGCCCTACCTCCGAATTACCCATCTGACCGTCGGGTAATCCCACATCCTCTCCACTTGCCCTTAGAAGCGAATTTGGGTATTTGCTCCTTATTGAATCCATATTGGGAGAGCCCTGCACATATATTGCATTTGTCTCATTTTTGATACCCTCGCCCCAACCGTCCAATATCATTAAAAGTACTTTCTTATCCATATTTATACTACATTTGTCCGTTAATACTCCCGCAAAAATAGACATTTATGGCCAAAAGAAAAAATAACCGCAGAGAGAGCTCCGGTAAAAATGATAAACGTAACAGACCGGCTACAACCAAGGCAGAGATTACAGGAAAAGTGATGATGACAAGGGAGGGGTACGCTTTTATTGCCGGTGAGAGTGGAGATTCAGATATTTTTGTACCTGCAAGAAGACTTAGAGGTGCTCTTCACGGAGATATTGTGAGGGTCGCATATTCCGAAAAAAGAGGAGCAGGAGCCAGAAGAGAGGGTGAGGTGATAAGTATCGAAGAGCGCACCAAAAGACCACATATAGGTATTCTTCAGGTTACAGGAAATCAAGCCTGGGTGATTACAGAGGGTAAAAATATGCCATACGATATCTCGGTAGATATAGATGAAGACCAAAAGCGCTTTCACGGACACAAGGTGGCAGCTATTGTAGATGACTGGCCAAGAAAATCTGACGAGCCAAAAGGGCATATTACAGAGATCCTTGGAATGCCCGGCGACAACAATACAGAGATGCATGCTATTCTTACAGAGTTCGGTCTCCCTTTTAAATTTGACCCTAATGTAGAGAAAGAGGCCGAAATGATACCGGAAGTAATTACAAAAGAGGAGATTAAAGCACGCAGAGACTTTCGTAAAGTAACAACTCTTACAATTGACCCTACAGATGCAAAAGATTTTGATGATGCTTTATCCATCAGACAGCTTGAGGATGGAAACTGGGAAGTTGGGGTTCATATTGCGGATGTAACCCATTATGTAAAACCGGGTACTACTCTTGATAAGGAGGCATTAGATAGAGCAACCTCTGTATATCTGGTAGACAGAACAGTACCAATGCTTCCGGAAAAACTCTCCAACAGACTCTGTTCTCTTAGACCACGTGAGGAGAAGCTCTGCTTCTCTGCAGTTTTTGAGATGGACGAAAAGGCAAGAATTCGTAAAAAGTGGTTTGGAAGAACCGTAATCGAGTCGGATTTCCGGTTTGACTACGAACAGGCACAGGATGTGATTGAGACACAAAAAGGGCCACTGACAAATGAGATACTTAAGCTTCACCAACTTGCAGGGTTGCTCCGAGAGGAGAGGTTTCGTAAAGGTGCAATTAGCTTTGAGAGGCCGGAGATGAAGGTGGAGGTAGATAAGAACGGTAAACCGGTAAATATTATTCAAAAGATAACCAAGGACTCTAACTGGCTGATTGAGGAGTTTATGCTTCTTGCCAACAAGGAGGTAGCCTCTCTTATTGGTGCAGTAGAGTCAGGTAAAAAGGCAAAGACATTTGTTTACAGGATTCATGAGGAGCCGAACATTGATAAAATTGAGGCCTTTCGATCTTTCATTCATCACCTTGGCTATACAATGAGACCCACAAACAGCCCACGAGAGCTCTCCGGAGAGATAAACAACCTACTGGCAACTGCGAAGGGCAAACCGGAAGAGGGTGCAATAGAGATTATGGCTCTCCGCTCTATGGCAAGAGCCCGCTACTCAACAGATAATTACGGTCACTACGGACTTGCTTTTGACTACTACACACACTTTACCTCTCCAATTCGGAGATATCCCGATATGATGGTTCACAGAATGTTGGCCCACTATCTGGATAAAGGGAAATCACTTGACAAAAAGAGCTTCGAAGATAAATGTATCCACTCAAGCGAGAGGGAGCAACTTGCTACAGAGGCAGAGAGGGCAAGCATCAAGTATAAGATGGTTGAGTTTATGCAGGATAAGATTGGTAATGAGTATGAAGGTAGTATATCCGGACTTACCGACTGGGGAATGTTTGTTGAGCTTGCAGAGACCAAGGTTGAGGGGCTTGTTGCTCTTAGGGATGTCCGTGAAGATTACCTGGTTTTTGATGAAGAGACCTTTACCCTTACCGGAAAGAGGAGTGGTAAGAAGTTTGTTCTAGGCTCTCCCGTAAAGGTTAAGGTAATTAAAGCCAATCTTGAGCAAAAACAACTTGACTACGCACTTATATGGGATGACTCGTGGAACTCCCAAGCCGACAATAGTAATGATAGAGGTCAGGAAAAGAGCAGAGTAGATATGAGAAGAAGGGGCGGTACATCGTCAAGG
>CAZCXB010000003.1:17640-28235 GCA_964502485.1 uncultured Muribaculaceae bacterium
GCGGTGCATCTTCGAGGAGCGGTGCATCTGCCAGAGGAAAATCCTCTTCAAAGAAGAGAGGTCCTCAGTAACTTAAAGGGTAAATCTGTATCCTACAACAAAGCTTAAAGGGCGAAGCCTAAAGTATCTCTCTGTTATAGAGAGGTTTCCTACTGTACGATATCTGTACTCCTGCTTATTGAAAACATTCAATACTTCACAAAAGTACTCCCCTTTCCCGGGTTTATATCTTACTTTAAAATCTGCAAAGGGAGAGGCATAAAAGTGACCTTTGTTCAATTCGTTAATAAAGAGAGAGAGATTAAAAGAGATATTTACTCCTCCCTGTAGCGAGAGGGTGTTATTTAGTGAAGGAGAGAGATTAATCTGAGAATCTCCTGACCCTGTAAGCGACTTACTCTCGAGCATAAAAAAAGGGATCGTCAGCTCTACATCGAGCGATCTCCACATAGAGAACTCTATCTTTGGAGTTATTGAAAGGTTTCTTTGTACAATCTCGTTTCTGATATCCTGCTGAACAATAATAAACGATGATCTCATGGCTGTTGCTCTAAAATCGAGCAGGAGAGGAGAGTCAAAGAAGCTTTTTGTAAAACTGAATGAGGCAGAGAAAGAGTCCCCATCTCCCACCTCTTTTCTGTTTTGTACAAGAATGTAATCGCCCATATAACTAAGATGTGAAACAGAGCTGTTATAATCTTCCCGATAGGCTATTGAGGAGGTTATATTGATTAGTTTTAAAGGATTATTGTACGTACCTCTTAAATAGTAGTTAAAACTTTTGTCGTGATACAAAGTGTCTGTTCCTGATACAAAAAGTCTATAATTAACCATTGTAAGTGCAGGGTTTATATCTCTTATATCCGAGTAGCTTCCTGATGCTCTTATCCCTGAGGATAACTCCCAGTATGGGTTAAATTTATATCTGATATTGAGCTCTCCCGGGGTAGTAAAGTAACCGTTAACCACCTTAACAGGCAAGTTAAGTGATATCCTTGTCTTCTCCTTTTCATACCTAACTCCTGCATAAATGTATATCTCGTTAATAAAAAGTGAGCTCTCTGAGATTATCATCTGATTGTGTGAAAGTCGGCCGTTAAGTCTCTGGTATCTTATATTGACTCCGGCTCCGCTTTCAAGAGTCAGTAAATTAGCCCTTTTAATAAAGGATGCAGAGTTTTGAGATGAGAGTTGAAAGAGAGAGATATCTTGTCGGGCAGATCTTCTTATATATGATGTATCTTCAACAAAAAGATTCTGAGGAGAGGAGGATATATTTGTGTTGGAGGATATTTTAAAGAGAGATCTATTGTATGGTTTTATCCAAGTGACAATTTCAGAACCCTCAAACTGTTTTAGTATCGCACCTGAGGAGATAAGGTTAGGATTATAGAGAGTTGTCTTGTTATCTTCAAATCTCATCCTGAAATTCAATCTGTTCTGAAGAAAATAGCTATTACTGTTGGCCTTATACACAAAATCGAGTTCCGGAGTATTTTGCACTCCATAGAAGCTGCTACTCTCTCCAATCACACTTTTTTCATCTCCAAGGAGATACTCTGTCCACTCACGAACCTCCCTCTCCTTCTGCTCATAGATATATCCTAATCTCATTGAAGCCTCTGTATTCTCCTTGATTACAGAGAGAATATTCGCAGAGATATATCCACTCTTATTAAACAGTACCCTCTCCTCTCCAACAGGAGCAGGAGTCACTCCGGTAACGTTTACAAGATTGATATCAGATCTGTTGAGTAGTTGTGTCTGTGCAGAGGCTCCTAAAGAGTGACTGTTTAACTCTGCGGATATGCTTTTTCCTCTGTTATTTGCCCTTATCAGATTCATTGAGTGCATATTGGGAGAGAATCGAAACAGCAGGAGTCTCAGGTCGGCAACAGGACCCGGAAGACCTGCATAGAGATCTCCGGTAGCAATCCATTTTGCCTTTACCTTGGGGTCAAGTTTCAGGTTAATTGCCGCACTTCGTGAGGGTGTAAAATCTCTTAGAGCTTTTACAGGCTGATGGTTCTCAAAGATCTGAATCATTGAGACAATATCCGGGGTAAGATTTCTGGTTGCAAGAGAGTACTTATCTTCAAGAATGTTCTTACCATCAATATAAAGGGCATTAATAGGTACATCGTTATACTTTATCTCGCCACTTTGGGTTACCTCTATACCTGGAAGCCTTTTAATAACATCCTCAAGAGTCATATCTCCCTGCTTTCGGAAGCCGTGGGTAAGGTAATTGAGGGTGTCACCTCTGAGAGAGACTTTGGGTGCGACCACCACTGCCTCACTCAGCTCTATACGGGAGCTCTCAAGATAAAAAAGAAGCTCCTCCCGAGAGAGAGCTGTTAATATGGTTGTCTCGCTTTTAAACCCAAGAGATGAGACCTCAACTCTCCAAGGAGGTAATGAGTTACGCACTGTTATGGAAAACCTACCCTCACTATTTGTAAATGCATATGCAACAACTCTTCCGGTGAGAGTGTCGGATAGCGTTACTCTTGCATTCGGTAATGCAACTCCATCTTTTATTGAGAAAACCTCGCCCTTTATTGAGGGAAAATTTGTGGTTATTGCCTCCTGTGCTTCTGCTTTAGTAAAAAGCAGAGAGAGCCCTAAAACAGCTGCCAGTAAAACAGGAGATTTGAATATCATTACAGATCTTATACTATCATTGCATTTTTAATACTCTTCTATTGAATTCATTGTCCTTTTGGGAATCTGGCTCTCAAGACCGTTTTCGTCTGTTATCGTTACAATCTTCATCCCCTGTGCTGCAATAGAGCCCTTTATATCCTCAACGCTCTTTCTTTTTATTTGAATAAATGTCTTCCCATCCGTTTTAATCACTCCGGAAGATTTGTCAGACAAAGGGTTAATGATAGGTTTAGATGGTGAGAGAAGAGTCACTCCACTGCTTTCAAAAACAAACTCATTTTGTGAGTCAGCTGCCTTTAAGATTAGACCGGGTAACCCGTTTAGTTTCCATGGTCCATCCATAGAGGGGATGTTGGGGGCGTACCATGCACTCCACTCTCTGCCCCTGAAGGTACAGTAGGCCCTATAGCAAAGATAGGTGGCAATAGTGAGGGTATCATTGGTTAGATTCCACTCCTGAACATTCATATCTTCTGAATACAAGTATGTTTGAAACAGAACCGGAGAGACCACAATTAAAGAGTTATTGTTATAGCTCTTAACGATTCTCTCCTCGGAACCCTGTTTCATACCTCTTGTTGCGAGGAATATCTCCTCCGCAGTGCGCCCAAGTTTGAGCAGTTGCTCTTTTGCTGAGTCAAGAGTAAAATTATAGAAGCTATAGAAATCTGACCCTCTGCTTCCAATATCCAAGTAGAAGATATCCTCTGTAACTATCTTTGAATCTTTATAGTTTTTTGCTTTGTGGTTGTAAAAAACCCTAATTTTAGCCGAATCAAATGGCTCCGGGGAGTAACCCGGTAACTGTCCGCTGACATTTTGGGTAATCAGCAGAATGAGGACTGCTAAAAATACCCGTTTCATTTTTTAACCGGCTCAAGTTCTACAGTAAAGTGTCTCATAATAGGGAGCTCTTTCACAATTTTATAGCCTGATGTTATACTCTCCCTCCTGTCAAATACATTCTTAAGTGATGCCGCAATATAGTCCATATGGTTATTTGTATAGACTCTTCTCGGAATGGCAAGTCGCAGCAACTCAAGAGCAGGATATCTGTTCTCTCTAGTGAGAGGATCTCTGTCTGCAAGTAGAGTTCCTATCTCAACGCCTCTAACCCCTCCTTCTAGATAAAGCTCTATCCCAAGGGTTTGAGCAACAAACTCCTCCTTAGGGACATTGGTAAGTACCTTTGCGGCGTCAACAAAAATTGCATGGCCACCGGCAGGTTTCTGAAAAGGGATTCCGTACTCTTCAAGCTTTTTCCCTAAATAGGCTACTTGCCCTATACGTGTCTCCAAATAGTCGAATTCGGTACCCTCACGAAGTCCCTGAGCAAGGGCGTTCATATCTCTTCCGGACATCCCTCCGTAGGTAATGAAACCCTCAAACATTATATTGTACATCTGGCAACCCTTCCAGTCGTTTTCATCCCTAAACGCTATAAAACCGCCCATATTTACAATAGCATCCTTCTTTGAGGACATCGTCATAAAATCAGCATGGCTGAACATCTCCCTGCATATCTCAACTACCCCTTTATTTGAGTAACCCTCCTCTCTGCTCTTTATAAAGTATGCATTTTCGGCAAAACGGGCCGAATCAAAAAGCAGTTTTACACCATATCTCTTAGCAAGGGCAGATGTCCCTTTTATATTAGCCATTGAGACAGGCTGACCACCTGCTGTATTATTAGTTATGGTTAATACTATACAAGGGATCTTCTCCTTTGGATAACTCCTTAGAACATCCTCCAGCTTATTGAGGTCAATATTACCTTTAAAAGGGAGCTCTGCAGTTGTATCCTTTGCCTCATCTACGGTACAGTCCACGGCATGCGCTTTTCTGAACTCTATATGTCCCTTTGTGGTATCAAAATGAGAATTTCCCGGGAGTATATCTCCCTCTTTGATTATTGAGGAGAAGAGAACATTCTCTGCAGCTCTCCCCTGATGTGTCGGCAGATAATAATCAAATCCGGTAATATCCTTTATACTATCTTTAAGATTGTAGTAAGATCTGGCTCCGGCATAGCTCTCGTCTCCCTCCATTATTGCGGCCCATTGTTTATCACTCATGGCTCCGGTCCCTGAATCAGTTAGAAGGTCTATAAATACGTAATCGCTTTTAAGGTTAAAAAGATTATACCCTGCCTCCGTAATCCATCTCTCCCTATCTTCTCTGGTACTCTTTCTAATGGTCTCAACCATTTTAATTTTGTAGGATTCTGCAAAAGGAAGTTTCATTTTATTCAATTAAATTTTAGATTCCAGCAAAGTTGATAATAAATCGCTACAAATGCAACAAATAGAGGCCGGAAATAACTCTCCGGCCTCATATCTTTTGTGAAATTATCCTTGTAAGGAATTTGATCTGCTATTTTTTTGCCATCTTTTTGTTGTACAGGTCATAAACTATCGGCGTTCCAACAAATAGTGATGAGTACGTACCTATAATCACACCCACAATAAGAGCTACAGAGAATCCTCTGATAACTTCACCTCCAAAGATCGCAATAGATAGTAAAACTACAAGTGTTGTACCTCCGGTATTGATAGTTCTTGAGAGTGTACTGTTAAGAGCCTCGTTGATGTTATCCTTAAGGTCGCGTTTAGGATAAAGTGTCCTATACTCACGAATCCTGTCAAAGATTACAACAGTATCGTTTATTGAGTAACCGATTATTGTTAGTACCGCTGCGATAAATGACTGGTCAACATCAAGACTGAAAGGTAGCACCCCTGTGAAAATCGCAAAGAAACTCATTACAAAAAGCGCATCGTGCACCAAAGCAATCAGTCCACCTGTACCCCATGTCCAATCGCGGAAACGTGATGCGATATAGACAAAGATTGCAAGAAGGGCTATTACAACAGCAATATAGGCATCTCTCTTGATATCGTCTGCTATTGTAGGTCCAACCTTCTCTGAGCTAACAATACCGTTTGGATTCTCTGCGGTTGCAGTAAACTCCTCAAGGGTCATCTGATTAATGAAAAATCCTTTAAGGGCATTATATATCTTGCCATCAACAAGAGCATCAGTCTCCTCTGAGTTATCCTCAATCATATACTTGGTAGTAATCTTCATCTGGCTCTCACCTCCAAACTGCTTAACCTCGATAGACTCATCAAACTCACCAAGAAGTGCAGTTCTTACATCTCCTGTTGTTACATCCTGATCAAAACGAACTACATATGTACGACCACCTGTAAAGTCAACTCCATAAGAGAATCCTTTAAACATTATAAAGCCAAGACCTATTATTGTAATTGCAACAGAGAATGTATAGGCTTTCTTACGCATCCCGATAAAGTCAATCTTGGTATTCTGGAGGAAGTTGCGTGTATATTTGTTATCGAAAGTAATACTCTTGTTCTTATTAAGTCTCCAGTCTATTACAAGTCTTGTAATAAAAATTGAGGTGATAAGTGATGTTATCAAACCTATAACGAGAGTTGTAGCAAAACCCTGAACAGGACCCGAACCGAATATCGCAAGAACAATACCTGTAATAATCGTAGTCAGGTTTCCGTCCACAATCGCAGAGTAAGCATTTTTGTATCCGTCAGAGACAGCAAGTCGGAGGGCTTTTCCTGCCCTTATCTCCTCTCGTATCCTTTCGTAAATAATAACGTTTGCGTCAACTGCCATTCCGAGTGTAAGAACGATACCGGCAATTCCCGGAAGGGTAAGAACCTCACCGAAAGATACCAGCGCTCCTAACAGGAACAGAACGTTTGTAATAAGCGCTATATTGGCAACAACACCTGCACCGCTGTAGAAGAGTATCATATAGATCAGTACCATCACAAAGGCAATCACAAACGAGATAAGACCTGCGTTGATAGACTCACTTCCAAGACTTGGCCCAACTACTGCCTCCTGAACTATTCTTGCAGGTGCAGGAAGTTTACCGGATTTAAGTACGTTTGCAAGGTCATCTGCCTCACTTACACTGAAAGTGCCTGATATCTGCGAACGTCCTCCTGTTATCTCGGAGTTAACTCTCGGGTAAGAGTAGACCATTCCGTCAAGTACAATAGCAATACATTTTCCTATATTGTTTGCAGTCATATTTGCCCATATCCTTGAGCCCTCTGCATTCATTGCCATATCTACCTCAGGAGTTCCGCTTGTGTTTCCAAATGACTTATTTGCATCTGTTACAACTCCTCCGTCAAGAGGTGCCTTACCATCTCTCGTTGTTGCTTTGATTGCAATAAGCTCAAATATCACACCCGCATCGTCTACCGGCTTGACTGTCCACATTAGTTTAAGATCGGCAGGCAGAATCGATTGTACCTGAGTACTTCTTAGCCAAACGCCAATTTTTGCAGTATCCCTGTAGTGAGCTCTTCCAACGCATGGTCCGGGAATTAACTGCCCCTGATGAACATTCGGGTTTAGTGCAAAGAACAGCGGGTTCTGCTCTGCTAACATTGCGTCAGCAACGGAGAGTGAGTCATCTGACTTAATCTCACTTAAAAGCTTTTCTGCTTCTGATTTCACAGAATCTGCAGAGATAGTCTCAGTAGCAGGAGTCTCTGTAAGATCACCCGAAGCAGAATCTGCAACCGGCTCTTTTAATGCATCCAGCATCTCCTTAACCACTCTGTTTACCTCAATCATGTAAGGATATACCTCCTGATTTTCGTAAGTCTCCCAGAACTCAAGCGATGCAGTTCCCTGGAGAAGCTTGCGCACACGAGCCGGCTCCTTTACACCCGGAAGCTCCACAAGAATTCTTCCTGTACTTCCTATTTTCTGGATATTTGGTTGGGTAACGCCAAATCTGCGAATACGATTTCTTAAAACGTTAAAAGAGTTGGAGATTGCACTCTCTGACTCCTCCCTTATAACATTTAAAACATCTGCATTGGATGTTTCCGGCTTAACCCTGTCTCTCATCTCATATGTTCCGAACACCTGAGACATCCTCTGACCGGGAGCTACCTGTTCCCATGCCTCTCCGAAAAGAGAGATGAAATCTGTCCTGGAGGGTGAGAGATTACTCTTTGCGACACTCATCGCCTCAAGGAAGAGTGCGTTTGTGCTATTGTTTGAAAGAGCTGTGACAAGCTCGGGAACGCTAACCTCAAGCATAACGTTCATCCCCCCTTTAAGGTCCAGTCCAAGACTTATCTCCTTCTCCTTGATCTCTTTATAGGTAAAGCCTAGAAAAACCTTCTCTGCAGTGATTGAGTCGATATAAAATCTCTCCTTAACTCTGCGGATCGAGTCCAGATGGTAGGCCTTATCAAGGTCTGAAATTAGGTTGAAAGCGGGAGTTAGTTGCTCTGTTTCAGCTGCTTTTACAGCGTAGGCAATAGCTTTTTTCTCCTGATTTCTGGTAGCCCAGGTAAACGAAAGTTGATACAAGCAGGCTAAAGCGATTAAAATTGCCACAAATTTGATGGCGCCTTTATTTTGCATGGAATATTTTGTTTAAATTATATAATTCAACGAAAATTAGAGCACAAAAGTAGTATTTTTTCCCAAAATATAAAGAAATTAGTACTTTTGTTGACTAATATATTTTGCAATGTATGAAAAAGTCTATATACCTCTCAATAGCTATTGCGCTTATAGGCTTTACTGCAAGGGGTCAGACGTCAATTGATACTAAGCTGGAGAGTGCCGAGAGATTAAGAAAAGAGTACCGTTTTCACGAAGCAATCGAGATTTATAAAGAGATTCTTGAAGAGAGTTCGGACTCTTTGTATATTAATAACATACAATCTCTTATCGCAAAGAGTGAGAATGGTATAAATATGCTTCTTTATGCCTCTAATCCTACAGTAACCGGCAAGTATACAGCTCCTTTGTCCCATTTTTTTTTATACTATCCGGAATTCCCTCAAAGATCATGGAGGCTACTTCCTAAAGAGTTATCAAAGGGTCAGGGAGATTATCCTTTCCCCTCTTTGGCTCTCGTCTCTGATGAGGAGTCAGTAATCTACTACTCTGCACTGAATGACAACGGAGACTTTGATATCTATAGAATAAGCTATATAGAGGGAGATGTCTGGTCATTTCCGGAACCTCTCAATTCACTTGTCAACTCTTCGGGAGATGAGCTCTTCCCTGTTTTAAGCAGAGATGGAAAACGTCTCTACTTCTCATCCACAGGACATTTCGGAATAGGAGGGTTTGATCTCTATGTATGCACCATAGATGAAAACACCAACGACTGGGGGCTACCTCAAAATATGGGGTTTCCCTACTCCTCTGTAGATGATGATCTTTTACTCTACTACAGCAGGGATGGTCTAAATACCTATATTGCATCAACACGTAATACACAATCCCTTGACTCTATAGATATATACCGGCTGGATTTTGAAAATAACCCTATTAAACGGGCAGTAAGCTCAATAGAGGAGGCAAAAAGGATTGTCTCTTTCCCAATCCCCGGCTCCTCTTCTCAAATAGTATCATCACCTGAGGAGAAGAGGGATGTAATGACCACACCGGAGACAGATGAGTACACTCGTATGATAATGGAGGTAAGAAGAATACAGAGAGATATAGACAGTACAACCAGGAGTATCTCCGCAAACAGAATGCTTTACGGCAATTTTACCGAGGGAGAAGAGAGGGCTCATTTAGAGAGAAGAATCTTTGAGGGGGAGCTCGCACTTCTCGATATGCAGTCCAGGCTTAGGGTTGCAAATGATGTTGTTCAAAAAAGGGAGATGGAGTTTCTAAAGAAGGGTACACTTATCCCGCGAAGTGAGATATTCTATGTTGAAGAGAAGGTTGACAGCGTTATAAATGAACCTGTTACAGAACCTTTTATCTTATCTGCTGTTGATTTTGATCCCTTTCCGAATATTGAGATTCTTAATCCTGTTCAACTTTTCGATTACACCTTCCGAATAGAAGAGGAGTCAGTAATGGCAGAAGATAGTCTATACCCCGACGCCCTTGTTTACAGAGTTCAACTCTTTGCACTATCTGCACGTCAGTCAGATATTAAGGCATTTAAAGGTATAAGCCCGATATTTGAGAACAGGAGTTCTCAGGGTAGATGGATCTATACAGCAGGACAGTTCTTATCATACGAAGAGGCTGCCGATGCTCTTGCAAGGGTTAAAAGAGCTGGATTCCCCTCTGCTTTACTTGTTGCATTCAATAATGGCAGCAGTACATCAATCAGAAATGCCAGAATTATTGAGCAGGAGAGAGTCTCTACAGCTACATGGCAGGTTAGGGTTGACGGATATCCCGCCGGAATGCCTCAACCGGTTATTGATGTTATCCGCAGTAATACAGATAGGGATATTGCTAAAAAAATTGTTGAGGGGAGAGAGGTTTTTTTTATAGGCCCCTTCTCTAATAAAATCGAGGCAGAGATGATTGTTACACTTATTTCCGGTCTGGGAACAAGCGGCGTTATGCTGGAAGAGATACTCCAAGAGAATTAGTAGACTTTAATTCAATATATTTTGTAAATTGCACTCAGTTTCAAGATATATAAAAAAACATATGACGCTAATTATTACACTAATTCTTGTTGGAATATTGCTGCTTGCAATAGAACTTCTAATTATACCGGGATTCGGATTTGCAGGAATTCTGGGTCTTCTATCCGTTGCCGGAGGTGTACTACTCGCCTTTACAGAGTTTGGTCACGTCACAGGTCTTATCGTGCTCGGCCTGGTTATTGTACTTCTATCTCTGTTTACATGGCTTATACTACGCTCCGAAACATGGAAGAATATATCTCTTAAAGAGAGTATCAGCTCTAAGGTAGACAACGACGCTTCAGATAAGGGGCTTGCTCCGGGAACAATCGGGATTACACTAAGTCGTTTATCTCCTACAGGAAAGGTAAGGTTTCCCGATAACGATGTAGAGGTCAGGTCTCAGGAAGGAATTATTGATAGCGGCGTTTCTGTTGTTATTACGCATATTGAGGATAATAA
>CAZCXB010000004.1:0-27821 GCA_964502485.1 uncultured Muribaculaceae bacterium
ACTCTCTCTCTCGCCTCATCGGAAAGAACCAGCCGGCAATCCTTTGAAAGGAGTTGCGCCACCTCTGATATGCTGTTATTCTTTGAACTTACATGAAAATACTCCATTATGACTACTGTTTTTTAACAATTTTTTATATTTAACTACAAATATAAAACAAAAAAGGTGCAGAGAAAAAAAAGAGGATCTTTTAACACTTTGATTAACTTTGTAGTTTAAATCTCAAGAGATGGAGTCAATAATGATAATAGGCATCTTTATGTCTCTTATGCTCTCTGTGTTTTTACTTACAAAAAGAGGCAGAAGCATCTCAGACACTATTCTCTCCCTCTACCTCACAGCATCTGCTCTTACTTTGATATTCGGGTATCTCGAGATATTGAACAGATCAACCGGGTACACTCATCCTCTGCTGATAAATATCTCTGTACCCTTTATAATGTTACTGGGGCCCGCACAGTGGCTCTATGTTAAAAGTCTTATCTCATCAGACTTTAAACTCAACATATATAATCTATCTCTTTTAATCCCCTTCTTTACGGTTTTTTTAATCCTCTATGCCGGAGACTACTCTCACTCTGACTCTGAAAGGGTAGCAACTGCAATTGATGAGAGTTTTAAGGAGAATCCTGAATTTCCTGTTATACAGATAATGATTGCAATATCAAATCTTGGATACACTATTTGGGGTCTGACTCTTTTAAGGGGTCACCGTAAGAGGGTTCAAAGCTTCTTCTCAAGTACAGAAAAGATTGATCTCAGATGGCTTAGATTCCTGCTGATTTGGGCGCTGATATGCTACACAAGTATAAGCACTCTCTATATGGCAGACTCGGTTTACGGTTTTATGCCTTACAACTCACTTCAGGTTACTGGATATACAATTGCTTCCCTATTTGTAATCATTCTTGGAATTTTTGGATTGAGAGAGGGTGACCTCTTCGCATCCAAAAGCCGCGATCTCTCATCCTGGCAGGAGGAGAGATCTTGTAATAGAGATGAGCAGCCACTGCCACTGAATATCTCTACCGGGAGCGAGGATGAGCTGTTTGTGAAGAGAGTTATCTCCTATATGAGCAGTGAAAAACCCCATCTAAATCCGGAAATAACCCTCTCTTCTCTGGCATCTTTACTCGATGTCACTCCTGACTATCTATCTAAAATCATTAACTGCTGCCTAAATATGAATTTCTTCGACTTTATTAACCACTACAGGGTTGAGGAGTTTAAATCGCTATGCAAAAATCCGGCTATGAGAAACTATACAATCATTGCTCTTGCCTACGACAGCGGATTCAATTCGAAAGCAACATTCAACAGAGTCTTTAAAAAGAGTACCGGTCTTATTCCCAGCGAGTATTACAAAAGTGTCTCACTTTCCTGATACATTATCTTAGGCACAAAACCCTCTAATGAGACCTGCATAAGTCAAAGTGAGCCTTACATCAGCCCCTCTCTTATCTCCTTTGCAAAGAATTTAAAAATCGAAAAAAATGAAGAGAGCAGTTATCTACGCAACAACGCACGGAACAACAGAAAAAGTAGCCCGTTACATTGAAACCAACACAGGTTCAGAAATGACAAAACTATTTAATCTAAAGAGCAATCCACCTACAGATCTAAGTGAATTTAACCATATAATAATTGGGGGATCAATTCATGCCGGCTCTATTCAGGCCAAAGTAAAGGATTTTTGCAAGAAAAACATGGTTGATCTTCTCGAAAAGAGGGTCTCGCTGTTTATATGTGCAATGAATAAGCCGGAGTATGATAGTGAATTACAGAATGCTTTTCCTGAACTACTCTTCAATCATGCCCAAAACAAAGTGGTTGTGGGCGGAGAGTTTCTTTTTGACAAGATGAATTTTATTGAGAAGCTCATTGTAAAAAAGGTATCCGGGATTAATGAATCGATGAGTAAAATTGATTACACTGCAGTAGAAGAGCTCTACAAACAGTAAACTCAACTTTATAAACAATAAGCCAACATTATAAAAGAACTCTCCCGGCATTTGTAACAATTCGCTGTCACAAATGCCGGGAGAGAAAAACAACCTCAGGATCTTAATAGACTCCTCTCTCAGTATATGAGGTGTGTAGAAGTTCGTGAGAGGTATGACCTAAAGGCTCCTTTAGAAAATCGGAATAGATCGCCTTTATGGCAGGGTTCTCATGAGACTTCCTGATAGCATGCAACGTATCCTCTCTATAGATTGAGTCTGCTCTCTTCTGACGAATAGCCCAGGTGGTAGGAATTGCTTGTCCACCGCCTCCAAGACATCCGCCCGGACATGTCATAACCTCAATAAAGGCATAAGGTGATTTACCCTCCTCAATCTGCTCCAAAAGAGTTCTTGCATTTTTTAGAGAGTGAGCTACAGCTACTTTAATCTTAGTTCCATCAAGATCAAGCTCGGCCTCCTTTATCCCCTCAAATCCTCGAACAACATTCAGATCAATCTTTGGAAGTGGTTTCCCGGTAATCACCTCATAAGCGGTTCTTACAGCTGCCTCCATTACGCCTCCTGTTGCTCCGAAAATAACACCAGCTCCTGTAGATATTCCCAAAGGATGATCGAACTCCTCCTCTTTGAGAGCACTAAAGTCGATCCCCGTCTTTTTGAACATCTTTGCAAGTTCGCGAGTGGTTAGAACATAATCTACATCGTAGAAGTTATCCTTGTCGGCAAGATTTAGTTTATCCTTCCAGTAGTGGAAGGCTGAATTCATCTCCGGCCTTCTGCACTCAAATTTCTTTGCTGTACAAGGCATTATAGAGACAACAACTAACTTACGCGGATCAATATTCAGCTTCTGGGCATAGTATGTCTTAGCAACTGCGCCAAACATCTGTTGAGGCGATTTACAGGTAGATAGATGCTGAAGAGATTTTGGGAAGAAGTGTTCAATAAACTTAATCCAGCCGGGAGAGCACGATGTTACCATTGGGAGTGTGCCACCTGTTTTGATTCTGTTGATAAGCTCATAGCCCTCCTCCATAATGGTCAAATCGGCAGTAAACTGGGTGTCAAAAACTTTGTCAAATCCCAACTTACGTAAAGAGGCAACCATCTTTCCGGTTACAAGTGCCCCCTCACCCATACCCATAGCTTCGCCGATACCAACCCTTATAGCAGGGGCAGTCTGTACGACAACAATCTTATCGCTGTTATAGATATCGTTAAATACCTCCTCGGAGTCATCCTTCTCTACAATAGCAGCTGTTGGACAAACAAGAGCACACTGACCACAATTGGTACATGCAACATTTCCAAGGCCTCTGTTCTGATATGTTCCCACTTTACTTCTAAGTCCTCTTCCTGTAAAGTCAATTGCGTAAACAGTCTGAACATCGGCACACACAGCTATGCATCTGCCACACAGGATACATTTGTCCGGATTTCTTACAAGTGAAGGTGATGTGATATCTGCGCTCTCAGACGGTTTGGTTTTAGGGAAAGAGGTCTCACTAATTCCAAGATTTGCAGATAGATCCTGCAACTCACAGTTCCCGTTTCTTTCGCATATAAGGCACTCTTTCGGGTGATTTGCAAGTATCAGCTCCAGATTCATCTTCCTTGCCTGGTTAATTGCAGGAGAGTGAGTCGTTATCTCCATACCCTCCTGAACAGAAGTAACACATGACCTTACAAGTGATCGGGCACCCTTTACCTCAACAACACAAATGGCACAGGAGGCATTGTGAGAGACATCCTTAAGATAGCATAAGGAGGGGATACGAACTCCCGCACTAAGAGAGGCCTCAAGGATGGTCGTTCCCTCATTCACCTGAGAAGTCCGTCCATCAATTGTAATATTAATTAATTTCTTTTCCATTATTATTCCTCCTCGTTGTTTACGGTTACCCTGACATCACAGCGCAGACACCTTGAAGCCTCTGCATAGGCCTGCTCTCTCGAATAACCAAGATTAATCTCTTTGAAATTACCTATCCTCTCCTCGAGAGGGCGTTTGATAGAGTAGTGACGATTACCCCCCTCTGGTTTTAGAGGGACATCGTCGCTATAATCAAAGCCCCGGAATAATTTATGGAAGCGTCTCTTGTTCATTAATTTATAATCTATTATTTCGGCTGCTTTCTTTGCAATACCCATAGCCTCAGCAGCAGTTGCCGGACCTGTGATTGCATCACCGATTGCATAGATCTTAGGGTGGTTTGTCTTAAATGTAAAGTGGTCAGCATCAATGTTTCCGTTTGAGTGTGTCTTAAGACCGAACTCTTTGATAAACGGAGCTTCAACCTCCTCACCAATTGCCATTATAACAGTATCACAACCTATGATAAATGACTCCCCAGTCGGAACCGGCTTACGCCTGTTTGAGAGGTCAATATCTCCGCAATCCATCTTGGTCAACTCAATACCTCTTACCCTGTCATTAACATCGGCAAGAATCTCCTTTGGATTACTCAGGAAGAGATAGTTTACACCTTCAATCTCGGCCTCTTTTATCTCATCTTTATTGGCCGGCATATCTGCCTTGAGTCTTCTGTAAACAACGGTAACTTCGGCTCCATATCTGTGAGCAGTTCTGGCTGCATCAATTGCTACATTACCGGCACCAATCACAACAACATTTTTGCCAATATCAGGAGTTTTCCCTTTAGATACATCCTTAAGGAAATCCATCCCGGAGATTACTCCGGCAAGATGATTACCCTCGATGTTTAGCATAATATCCTTATGGGCTCCTATTGCAATAATTATCTTATGATAATCTCTTTCGAGCTCATCCATGGATATATCCTTGCCCACAGCTGTTCCAAAAACAAAATGCACTCCCAGATCCTTGATAAACTGTATTTCATGATCCAGAGTCTCTAGAGGCAATCTGTATTTTGGAATACCCCAGCGAAGTATTCCTCCAGCTTCGTCATCTGCCTCAAAAACTGTCACATCATGACCAAGTCTTACCAAATAGTACGCAGCTGTAAGGCCGGCAGGGCCCGCACCGATAATCGCTATCTTCTTATAAGTAGGAGGCAACTTCTCTTTTATCAGTCGCGAATAGATCTTTTGAGATTTGCCCTCCTTATAAACGGTATCAGATATATATCTATGAATATCTCCCTGAGAAACAGGGGCATCAATAGTCTCTCTCAAACACTTCATCTGGCAATGGAAGTGGCAGATTCTACCGACGGTTGATGGAAGTGGATTGTCCCTTAGCGTTGATTCAAATGCATCTTCCAGTTTATCCTCCTTAAGTAGCTGGAGGTATCTCGGAATATTCATATGCAGAGGGCAACTATTTACACACAGGGCCGTAAAGAGTGAGTGGCAAATGCCCGGCTCACACTTCTTCTCTATCATATGGTGATCATACTCATCCCTGAAGTACCTTAGTGTAGTAAGAACTGGATTAGGAGCTGTCTGCCCTAAACCACAAAGTGCTGTTGTTCTTATAACCTGTCCCAGCTTTACTAATGTATCCAGATCGTCAGATGTAGCATTACCCTCTGTGACTCTGTTTAGAATATGCAGTGTTTGAGCAAGTCCTTCTCTGCAAGGTGTGCATTTGCCGCAAGATTCGCCATTGGAAAATTCGGTAAAATACCTTGCAACGTCAACCATACAGTTATCCTCATCCATCACAACCATTCCTCCGGAGCCCATAATTGTACCCAAAGCATTAAGAGACTCGTAATCTACTGGTGTGTTTAGATACTCCACAGGGATACATCCGCCTGAAGGTCCTCCACTCTGAACAGCCTTAACTCTTTTATGTGTTCCTGTACCCTCTCCTATCTTAAAGACAATAGTCTCAAGGGTAGATCCCAGTGGCAACTCAACAAGTCCTGTGTTTTTCACCTTTCCTACAAGAGAGAAAACTTTTGTTCCAGAGCTCTTATCAGTACCGGTTTCAGTAAGCCATTTCCCTCCTTTAGAGATAATTACAGGAACATTACACCATGTCTCAACATTATTGATATTGGTTGGTTTACCGAAAAGACCTTTCTCGGCAGGGTATGGAGGTCTTGGAGTAGGTCTTCCGGACCTACCTTCTATACTGTGAATTAAAGCTGTCTCTTCGCCACAGACAAACGCTCCGGCTCCCTCAACTATATCCACATCAAAGCTGAATCCGGAATTCAATATATTCTCTCCGAGGAAACCTCTCTCCTTTGCTTGGGCAATAGCTCGTTTAAGGCGCTGAACTGCAAGCGGATACTCTGCTCTTATATATACAACTCCTTTAGATGCACCCATCGCATATGCTCCAATTGTCATCCCCTCCAAAAGCATAAACGGGTCACTTTCAATCTCGTTTCTATTCATAAATGCACCCGGGTCTCCCTCATCTGCATTACAAATAACATACTTCTGATCTGCCTCTGCTTTGGCCATTAGTTCCCACTTAACACCTGTAGGGAATCCTGCACCTCCCCGTCCCCTTAGTTTTGATGCTTTTACCTCATCAATTACCGAAGCCGGAGTCATATCGTGTAGTGACGAGTAGAGAGGGAAGAAGCCTCCGACAGCAACATACTCCTCAATATCGTCAGGAACAATAAGGCCACAATTTCTAAGGACAATCTTCTTTTGCCATTTAAAGAAAGGAACCTCATTCCACAACGGATACTCTGTAAGTCCCTCTCCAAACTTAAATTTGCCGGTTATAAAGTCCCACTCCTCAATGCGGCACATGATGTTTCTGTAAGGCATTATCCCCTTCTCTATCCCTATAACAATCGGCACAACATCATTTTCCGATACACGGTGCATTATAATCAACGGTTTACCCGGTATATAGATATTAATAAGCGGCTCCTCTGCACAAAAACCAAAACATCCGGTCTTTTTTAGAATAATATCCAGCTTCCGCTCTTTAATAGTTCTTTCAAAGCTGTCAAACAGCACCTCTGCTCCGCGGCCAATTCCGCAGGTACCCATCCCTATAGCAACATATGGCTTGTCAGGAAGAATTTTCTTTGCAGCATTCTCTTTAAGCTGTGTAAGCTTAGCAAAGTCTGATATTCTCATCTTTATTATCCTCCTGTAAATTTTGTAATATTTTTTTCATCTGTTCAGAAGTCACATTGCTATAGATAACTCCTTCTACTGCAACAACAGGCGCCAGGGCACATTGGCCGAAGCAAGCTACTGTTTTGACGGTTATAAGTCTGTCTTCGGTTGTAAAGCTGGTCTCACCTGCATCAAGTGCTTCCTTACATCCGGGAAGTGAGGACATATCGTCCAGTAAAACCTTAGATCCTTTTGTGTGACAAGCTGTTCCCCTGCACACAATAATTGAGTGTTTCCCCTGAGGCTTTAAATTAAAGAATGAATAAAATGTTGCAACACTGTAGATTTGTGACAGTGGCACCTTTGTTTGAGATGAGAGATAGTCCATGCTTTGCATATCCAGGTACTTGAATTCGCTTGCCTCCTGTATCTCCTCCATTGTGGTGAGAAGCTCGCCTGGTTTGCCTTTGTGCCTGGAGATTATCTCGTCGATAGTAGACCTGTCGACATGACTCTCTTCATTTGTGTTCATAGGCTCTTTTTAAGTTTGGTTAATATTTAGTTTATTTGAGACTCCTTATCTATTATTGGGTACTCTCCTTTTAAACTTAACCTTTTGCACTTTTTAGTTACATTCGCCTCTTAATAAGTTACGATTTTAAAAAACCGCTACCAAATATACAACTTTTTTATAACATTAATGTCCTTTACACCCAAACATAATCCGAACAAAAAGATTCGTCAACTGTTATTGCTTAAATATTGTTAATGATTACATAATATTTCTAAAGAGTTCTATGATTCGCTATACAGTTCTTACACTGCCAATGTTTGTCTCCCTCTTTTGGAGTATTGCCCTCTTTGCCGATCTTAAAAGAGAGGATAGCCCAAGAAAGGTGATGGCTCTGTTTATGCTCTTCTCTGCCATCCTCTACTCAGGGCATGCAGCTTACTTCTCAATGAATTATGATACCTATACAGTAATGGATCCTCTGTATACATTCACCTCCCTATCTGTCTTCCCCCTATTCTATATATATGTATGGGTGCTTACAAATAAGAGCGGCTTCAAAAAATATCACCTTCTTCACTTTGTCCCTGCGCTGTTTTTCTCGGTTTCAACTATTGTTTTATTCTCATTAATGAGTAGCGAGGAGCTGAATTCATACATTCATATAGTAGTATATAAAGAGAGGGCCGATTTCCTCTTTTCACCTGTGGCAAGGATGCTTAAATTTTTATACACAATGTCCCGGGTGGTGTTTGCTGTTCAGGTATTGGTATTAGTTAGCCAAAGCTGGAAGATGATAAACTCTTACGATAAAAAAATAAGGGAGTTCTACTCATCTACGGAGGAGAGGACTCTCTCCTGGGCAGGAAATATGATAATTGCAATGGTTAGTGCTGCACTCTTCTCCCTTATTTTAAACAGTATCGGGAAGGCTTTTTTTGTGGAGGACTACACCCTACTGCTTGCTCCATCTCTCATATTTAGCTCTGTACTTTTTGGAATTGGAATGTTAGGCTTTAAACAACACTATTTTATCGCTCATTACGAGACTGATATCTTAAAAGAGAGGAGTCATTCAAATCATAACACAAATGAAGCGACAAGAGATAAGCTAAAGAGAGAGCTTATTACTCTTCTTGAGGAGAAAAAACTCTTTAGAAAGACAGATTTAAGAATAACAGATATCTCTACTGAGCTTAAAACAAATCGCTCATATATCTCCGGAATTATCAACTCAGAATTCAACAGTACCTTCTCTGACTTTGTAAACAGATATCGTGTGGAGTATTCTAAAGTGTTGCTATCCGATGAGAGATGCTTTATTCTTGAATATATCTCCGAAGAGTCAGGATTTGCTTCTATAAACTCATTTTTGAGAGCTTTCAGAAAAATAACAGGAACAACACCCGGCAACTACAGAAAACAGAACAGCAATTTCTCTAAATAGGGTTTTTTTCCTATTTTTGAAGTATGAAAATTAGTATCGGAAATAGTAACTCGAAAAATAATATAATCCTAACTTACGTTCTAATCTCTCTAATTGCTCTCTTTAGCTTTCGTCTGATTTCAGTTGATGAAGTATCCGAATCTTATATTGAGGAGGATATGCCTGTGGCAATTAATCTACTGCTAACAAATGAACTTTCAGATCTTGAAGAGACAGTAAAGATGGATATGCAAATTGAGCGATTTATGAAGCAGTGGGGAATTAAGGGTGCCTCGCTTGCAATCATGAAGGATGAACGGCTTATCTATGCTAAGGGGTACGGGATTGCAGATCATGAGTTGAATGAGTCAACAGAGGTTCGTCACATTTTTCGCATTGCATCTGTCTCCAAACTGATCACAGCTGCCGCTATCATGAAGCTTAAAGAGCAGGGCGCTTTAAAGTTATCGGATAAGATATTCTCTCAAGGGGGAGTGCTATCTCTTCCTCAATTTTCTGAAATCAGGGATCGGAGGGTCAAAAACATAACAATTGAACACCTTTTAAGACATAAAGGTGGCTTCTCCTCCAGAGGGGGTGACCCAATGTTTAACCTGCCGGCAATCTCGAGGAGGGTGTCACCCGGGAGAGCACCTGAGATTGATGAGATAATCTCTTATGTACTTGGGCAGAGACTTAGTTTTAATCCCGGAACAGGCACCAGATACTCAAATATAGGTTACTTAATTCTCTCAAGAGTCATTGAGATAGTCAGCGGAGAGAGCTATGAAGATTATGTAAAGAGTAGTATACTTTTACCTGCAGGAGTATACGATATGCACATTGCGGGAAATTTTTACAGTGAAAAGTACCCTAATGAAGTTAGATACTACTCTCCCGAAAACGAGGAGCTGATAGAGGCCTATGATGGTTCCGGCATGATGGCCAAAAGATATTACGGCGGAAATAACATACGTGCTCTTATGGGTGCAGGAGCATGGGTCGCTTCACCCTCGGAGCTGCTTAAACTTGCCGCAGCCATAGATGGAGAAGAGAGTGTCAAGGATATAATAACCCCAGAGAGTATCGCTATTATGACATCATCCACACCTTCCGACCTTCCAATAGGCTGGGCAAAGTGTACACCTTCCGGGGTATGGAGTAGAACAGGAGGCTTTTCCGGAACCAGTGCTCTTCTTAAATATGACCGAAACGGCTATTCATGGGTATTTGTGACCAACACAAGCTCGTGGAAGGGTGCCGGTTTTCCCGGCCAGATCGATGCTCTTTTCAGGAGTGCATTAAAAAAGGTATCGTCCTGGCCGGAAAGAGATCTCTTTGAGGTCAAAACTCAAAACTGATACCCAGTGTGGGGACAATTGTGCCATTCTCCAGCTCTATTCTCTTCATCTCGTATCTCTGCATATTATAAGGTGCTTCCGGATTAATAACTCTCCCTGTGCTTATCAGCACATCTGAGTCTCTATATTTTTTATTCAAAGCATTCTGGATATCAAGATAAATCTTAAGTGCAAACTTTTCAAAAAAGAACTCCTTGTCAACTCTAATGTCAAGCTGGTTAAACTGTTTAAGATATAGAGAATTATACCTTGAATCATCTCTATATGCCCTTCCCGAGGCATCCCAGGCGGCAACCATTGATGACTTCTCCTCATCTAGAGGGGTGTATGGATTACCTCCGGAATATCTGAATTTCGCACCAATCACAAAATCTTTTGGTAGCTTATACCCTCCTGATATTGTCATCAACCTTCTGTTATCCCATGAAGTGGCAGTCCACTGCCCGTTATCCGGTTTAAACTGACTGCGAAACAGAGTTACAGAGCTTATAAGGTTAAGTTTATCCGAAACAAACCAGCGTAAAGAGAACTCTGCTCCATACGCCCTACCCTCCAAAATGGAGGCAATCTCTTCGTTTCCGACAACACCGTAGTTGGTGCTTTTCCCCTCGACAGGGATAGAGTCTGCTACTGAGTACATCCCGTTGAAGTTCCACTTGTGGAAAAACTCAACCCCAAACTGGAGACCTTCGCTGCTTCTGTAATCCAGCCCTATTGCTGCCTGATCTGAACCGAGGTATTTCATCCCCTTGTTTACATACTCTCCATCAAAATTCTTAAACCCTAAAGCTGTCAGTGGAGGAAGTTGATAATATCTTCCTAATGAGCCATTAAGATAGAGACTCTCTCCTACACGATAGGATAGAGATGCTCTTGGCGAGAATTGATTCAATGGGTTAGACATATACTTTGAGTAGCTGTTCCCATCAAATCTTACACCCAAATTTGCCGTTACTCTTCTATCCGGAGAGGTGTAGTTGACATTTGCAAACAGAGCATATTTTGCAAATATCAGATCTGTCTGATAGTTAACAACAACCGGCTGTGAAAGAAAAATCTTCTGAAATGTAGTATTACCGTACTGAGGAATATCTACACCAAATCCTGCAGTAATACGAAAATCGGATAATCTTGTAAGATTCTCAAGCCGGAATTTGCTCTCTTGCTCTACAGAGCGGTATTTGAGGGTTAGATTATCTGCAGATGACTCATCATTATCCCTGTATTTGGTGTTTCTGTTGTTAAGGTAGCTGTGGCTGAGAAACATGCTGAGGGTATTCTTTCCGTAGTAGTAGCGATATGCGGCACCAAGTGTAAAGACCTCCTGCTCAATAACCGGAAGATAGGCTAAAATGTACTCATTTGACTCTTTCCCTCCTGTATCATCATTGAGTGTCATATTATCGAATCCGGCAATACCAAGAATAGTGAGCTCATGACGGTTATCGAAACGGGTCTCTATCTTGAACTGAGTATCGGTAAAAGAGGGAAGAAATGGGAGACCTATTGCTTTAAATAGCAGCTGAAGATATGATGTTCTGGCAGATACCAGGTAGTTGGTTCTCTTTGATAGTCTGCCCATAGATGTAAGACCCGCTTCGGAGGCACCAACAGTAAACTTATAGCTGTTTTTAATGGGATCTCCATCTTTAAGCTTTATATCAAGAACTGAGCTAAGAGCTCCCGATCTTGTTACCGGAAAAGATCCGGCATAGAAGTCCACCTCTCTTATAAAATCTGCATCAATAATACCTACAGGACCCCCTCCTGAACCCTGTGTACTAAAGTGGTTGATTGCAGGTATCTCAATACCGTCGAGAAAAAATTTATTCTCAGATGGCCCCCCTCCTCTAACCAGTAAATCATTTCTGTATCCTCCTGTAACTACCGCCCCCACTCCCGGAAGTGAAGAGACAACTCTTGAAATATCTCTATTGGAGCCGGGGTTTCTCTCAATCTCCTGAACCCCTATACTCCTCTGCGAAAGAGGACTCTCAGGAACTCTGCGAAATGGATCTGCTTTTGGTCTTACAATTATCTGATCTAACAACCTGCTCTCCTCCTCTATCTCTGCCCTTACAAAATAACCCATTGCAGAGACCATAAACTCCTCTGTAATATATTGATTATAACCGAGAATATCAATCTGAATCCGATATGCTCCGGCAGGGATATTATCTAATCGGAATCTACCGAGTGAGTCAGAGATTACAAATCGCGTTCCTCTCCAGATAGATACAGTTGCAAATGCAACAGGCTCCCTGCTGTTCTTATCAATTACAACTCCGTTTATGGTATAATTTCGGGAGAGCTCCTCCTCTGCTGCCATAAGAGTGTTCCCATACAACAGGGTTAAAAATGCTATAAGTGCTATTAACCTGAATCTATATAATGATTTATCTGTTCTCATAAAAAATAGTTTAGTAATAGGAACAGATAAGAAGAGCTAATGTTCAACAGATATTTGTGTTATCGGAAAAGTTCTCCTGCCATAAGATAGAGAGTTATTTCGGAGACCTTTGTCTGGTAAAGAGCCCTTAGTTTACGGTCAGATGCATCCATGTAAGATAGCTGGTAATCCCGAAACTCTATTCCCGAGAGAGAGCCCAGCCTGTACTTCTCCATAGCAGCCTCAAGATTAAGAGAGGCACTCTCTCTGCTCTCCTCCTCAAATGCAATTAACCTTAGATTGTTATTATACAAATTATAGAGCTGTCTCAACTCTCCTTCGAGATCCTGCTCTGCCTTCAATAGAGAGAGTCTCGCATTTTCGTGCGCTATTCCGGAGTTGCGGATCTTTCTGTTAATCTCATTCCCGTTAAAGACAGGTATTGAGAGCGATAATCCCCAGTTAAATCCGTCAGAGTCATTATAGCGAGAAGGCATTATCTGGCTTCTGTTAAAATTATAGTTATATCCGGCAGATAGGTCAAGAGTAGGATATTTAGCTGATTTGGCTATGCGTATATCAAGCAGTGCTGCTTTCTCTCCTGCTCTCAATGAGTTAAGGGTTGTATTTTGTATAAAAGCCTTTTCAATCAGGGCATCTAACTGCAACTGGCTTTCGGGAATTATAGTATCCTTTATTTGGAGCTCAGAGGTGAAAGGTAGATTCATCAGGCCGTATAGCTCAAGATATCCGTTTCTTAGATTCTCCTTCTGGAGCATCAATCTGGAGGAGTCACTATTTAGGTATATCTTCGCTTGTTTGTACTCAAGCCCTGAGTCACTCCCGATATTATACCTTGTAAGAGCCTGATTGTACCTTATTTGGGAAATAGCAACAAGCTCTGTAAGCAGATCTACCTGGTTTTGCAGACTTATTATCTGAAAATACTGAGCCGATATTCTCATTACCAAATTCTCTACCACAGATTTGAAGTTATATTCACCCATGGCCAAAAGCTCAAACTGCTTCTCTCTCGTTGCAAACATAGACATCCCGTCAAATAACCTCCAGCTGAGATTCGCGCTATTGATTACAGATGTTGATTTAACACTCAACTCATCGGTAGATCCATCACTATTATAGTTTCTCTGTTCACTTCTGCTGTCGTTTAATCTGGATGACAATGAAAAGGATGGGAGGAATGGGGAGAGTGTGACATTGTTTTTTGTAATCTCAAGACTATTTTGTGATATAATAACAGAATAGTTGGCCTCTAAAGCTCTTGATATACACTCTTCGAGAGTAATCACTCTCCGCTCACTCTCAGGTACCGATCCAATGACGCCTACCGGAATCATTAATAATAGTATTGTAAAAAAAAGTACTAAGTTTCTCATTTTGTTGCCTCTGAATTTGTGCCTTTTGATGATATTATTGAATACATTGCGGGTATTATATAAAGAGTAAATAGAGTGGAGAAGATCAGACCTCCTGCCACTGCAACCCCCATTGATGCACGACTCTCTGCTCCTGCTCCTGTGGCAAAAACCATTGGGGCAATACCAAGTATAGTAGAGAGACTTGTCATCAGAATCGGTCTGAATCGGGATGCTGCCGAATCCATAATTGCATCAAGCTTATTTAACCCTGCAAGCTTCCTCTGATTTGCAAACTCAACCATAAGTATTCCGTTTTTGGATACAAGACCTATAAGCATAATAAGGCCTATCTGACTGAATATATTGAGTGTATGCCCAAATGCCGTTATAGATAAAAGAGCCCCGATAAGTGCAAGCGGAACTGTTAACATAATAATAAGCGGGTCACGGAAACTCTCAAACTGGGCAGATAGAACAAGATAGATAAGAATAAGAGCAAGGACGAATGCAAAGAGAAGACTTGATGTACTCTCAACAAAATCTTTGGACTGACCGGAAAGAGTTGTTGAGAAGTTATCGGGATCAAGTACTCTCTCTGCGATTTTATCCATCTCAGCAATTCCTTGTCCTAATGTATAGCCTTTTGAAAGAGAGGCCGAGACTGTTGCTGATACAAATCTGTTGTATCTGAAGAGCTGAGGCGGAGTACTGCTCTCCTCCATCTTTATCAGATTATCCAGCTGAATCAGTTCGCCTGCATCATTTCTTATATAGATATTTGCCAAATCTACCGGTTTATTCCTCATATTCTGGTCTATCTGACTCATAATCTGATACTGTTTTCCATTTCGGATAAAGTATCCAATCCTCTGCTCACTCATGGAGAGTTGCAGAGTTTGAGCGATGTTCTGAATAGAGACCCCCATAAGGGATGCCTTCTCCCTGTCAATATTTACACTAAGTTCCGGTTTAGTAAATCTTAGATTTATATCCGAATTTGCAAACACTTCACTTTGTGCTACCTCTGATAGAAAAATCGGGATAATCACCTTAAGAGAGTCAAGATTCTTTGCCTGAATCACATACTGGACAGGCATACCTCCCCTCCTGCCTCCAAAGGTCTGTTGCTGGTTTACAAAGCTTCTGGCACCTGTCATACGAGCTACCTTAGGAGACAGATCATCTGCAATCTCCTGCTGACTCCTCTCTCTGTTTAAAGGATCTACCAGAGAGACGGAGAAGTTTGCCCTGTTTCTCCCACCCATACCAACCATCTGCATTATCCTGTCACTCTCCGGTACCTCACTCTCTAGTACCATAAGAAGATCATCTGTGTATCTTAACATATAGTCGAATGTCGCCCCCTCCTGCGCAGTGCTCGATACACTGATCATAGATCTATCCTCAAGAGGAGCCATCTCGGATGGTATTGTACTCCACATATATATAATAAACCCGAGAGATACAGCCAGGAAAACAACTGCAAGCCATCTTCTCTTCATAAATGATGATAGAGATCTGCTGTATAAGCTGTTTAACCCAACAAAGAAGGGCTCGGAGAATTTATAGAAACGACCCTCACTGGCACCCCTCTTGAGCAACTTACTTGAGATCATAGGTGTAAAAGTGAGGGCAACAAAGCTGGAGATCATCACAGCACCGGCAATAACAACAGAGAACTCCCTAAACAGCCTCCCTGTTACCCCCTGAAGAAAGACAATCGGGAAGAATACGGCAACAAGAGTTATTGTAGTTGCAATTACAGCAAAAAATATCTCTTTTGAACCCTCAATAGCCGCCTCCTTTGGTGCAATACCTCTCTCAATCTTTGTATAGATGTTCTCCATTACCACAATAGCGTCATCCACTACAAGACCTATAGCAAGAACAAGAGCGAGAAGTGTAAGAATATTGATTGAGAACCCGGCAAGATACATTATAAAGAATGCCCCGACAAGAGATATTGGGATTGCAATTATTGGTATAAGGGTGGTTCTCCAGTTTCTTAGAAAGAGGAAAATTATAAGTACAACAAGAAAAAATGCCTGTAAAATTGTACTCTTGACCTCGTTTATTGAGTCCCTTATAAAGATTGTATTGTCAAAGCCTACCCCAACTTCAATATCGTCGGGAAGACTCTTTTTAAGATCTTCAATAGCCTTCACAGCATCGTCAACAATGTTGATATAGTTTGCTCCCGGCTGTGGTACCAATGCCAGAGCAACCATGGGAATTCCGTTTCTCTTAAGAATCGATCTTGTATTCTCTGCATCAACCTCAGCTACACCAATATCCGAAAATTTAACAACCCTCTCACCGTTACGTGCTATTATAAGGTTGTTAAAATCATCTAAAGTGGTTAGTCGACCTAAAGTCCTTACAGTAAGCTCCATTGTAGAACCCTCAATTGTCCCGGAGGGCAACTCCACATTCTCTCTCGAAACTGCCTGTCTCACATCGAGAGGGGTAACTCTGTATGCGGCAAGTAGCAGAGGATCCATCCTCATCCGTATAGAGTATCTTTTAGATCCCCAAACGCTAACATTACTTACACCGCTTATAGTCTGAAGTCTCTCCTTAAAATTGACCTCAGCAAACTCACTTAAATCAATTATATCCCTAAATTTACTTTGAAGTGTTACAGTATAGATGGGCTGTGCATCTGCATCCGACTTCTCAACCACAGGGGGCTCAACATCCTGCGGAAGTCTTCTCATAGCACCCGACACCTTATCTCTTACATCGTTTGCCGCTGTCTCAAGATCCACCTCAAGGTTAAACTCAATATTAATGGAGCTTGATCCATCCCTGCTTGTGCTTGAAATTTCCCTGATACCGGGGATTCCGTTTACAGCTGCCTCAAGAGGCTCTGTAATCTGTGTCTCGATAACATCTGCATTTGCACCCGGGAAAGAGCACCTAACCGAAATTACAGGATTGTCTACGCTTGGATAGTCTCTAACACCAAGTGATGTATACCCTATTGCGCCAAAGATCAAAATTAACAGACTCATTACTGTCGCCAGTACAGGCCTGTTTATGGTTGTTGTAGAAAGACTCATCGCTTATAAATTATTGAATAACCGGTGTTACCGAAACTCCCTCTCTCAACTGCATCAATCCGGTAGTTATAACGGTATCTCCCTTCTCTATTCCGGATAAAACTTCAAGCATATCTGCAGTCCGACTTCCGGTCTGGACAGGAACGAGAGTTGCCTTTCCGGATCTCATTAACCACACAGATCGTCCCTTAACATCGGGAACAACTGCCTGGTTTGGTACATATACATTCATGGCACCTCCGCCTGTATTTAGAGTAACCCTTGCAGACATACCCGGTCTAAGCTGTCCGTTGCTGTTGTTGTACCTCGCTCTTATGATTATTGTTCTTGTTCTTATATCAATCTGTGGATCTACTGCATAGATTCTTGCCTTATAGTCATTACTGCTACCCTCAACATTAAACACAAGTTCACTACCTGCAAGTCTGTCATTAACATACTTTTCAGGTATAGCAACCTCAACAATAAGGTTTGCAATATCTACCAGATTTGTTACTTTTGAATTGGGCTGTAGAAATGCACCTGGACTTATATCACGAAACCCCACAATACCATTAAATGGGGCTCTTATCTTCATCTTCTCAATTCGAATTTTCAACTGCTCGATATCCTGTTTTAGGACATTATACTCGGTTAAAACCTTGTCGAAATCCTCACGACTCACAGCATCCTTCTCCAGTAAAATCCTCTGTCTTCCTAATCTCTGCTCAAGAAGAAGATACTGATACTCCGCTTTGGTAAGCTGAACCAGTAGCTCATCGTCGTTAAGTTTTATCAGTATATCTCCCTTTTTGACAGATTGCCCCTCCCGGAAATTAATCTCTGTAACCCTGCCAGATAGCTCACTAACTATATCGACTCTCTCGTTGGCAACAAGATTTCCTATTCTCATAGAGCCATCCTCCCTTGCCATCTCCTCTGCTATATAAACTGAAACCGGAAGATTACGAGCACCCCCTGCCCGACCACTCTGATTTTGAGGTTGTGACAAAGAGATAGACTCACCTTGGGAAGCTGTATTGTTGATTTGAGGTCTCCTGAAAAGTGAGTTATATATAAAAAAGGATAGTACCAGAAGTACAGGGATGCTTATATAAAGCAGAATCTTGTGCGTATTTTTCATTTATGGTCGGTTTTATCTCAACTTTGACAACCATAAACGAAAAAAGTTTAATCCGGGGTCGGTTTTTTTAATCTATTTTGCGTGAGAACCGTCACACCAAGGCTTGTTTTGCGACTTACCGCATCTGCAAATATAGCAGCTGCTCTTCTCCTCCTCTCTTCCGTCAGGGTGAATTACCGTTACCTGTCCCTCAATTTTTGCGGGGCCATTCTGGATCAGTTTGATCTTTACATTGCCGTTTGCATCCATGATTATTCAGTTTTAGATGAAATGTTTATTCCCTATATTTGCAAATATAATAATTTAATCTCAGAAATTGTTCAGAAAACTACACAATAACGAGTTGGGACGGGTATCTCGTGAGGAGTTCCTTAACCTGGATAAGTTCCCTGTTGTACTTGTACTGGAGAACATCAGAAGCCAACACAATATCGGGGCATCGTTTCGTACCGCAGATGCCTTTGCAATTGAAAAACTGGTCCTTTGCGGCATCTGTGCAACACCACCATCTGCAGAGATTCGTAAAGCAGCTCTTGGTGCCGAAGAGAGTGTCGAATGGAGCTACTACAATAATTGCAGCGATGCCATATTGGATCTTAAAAAGGGAGGGTATCAGATTATCTCGGTTGAGCAGACAGAGAACTCTCAGCAATTAAACAAATTCATACCACTTCAAGGAGAGAGGTATGCATTTATATTCGGAAATGAGGTTAAGGGGGTCTCACAGGAGATTGTTGATATGAGCGACTCTGTAATCGAGATTCCACAGTATGGGACCAAGCACTCTCTGAATGTATCGGTATCTGTAGGTATTGTTCTTTGGGAGGTGATCTCCGGATTTAAAAAAATATCCGATGACAGATTGTAACGGGAGAACTATTAACTATCTCAGAATCTCTGTAACAGACAGATGCAATCTGAGATGCACCTACTGTATGCCAGAGGAAGGAATCGCCCTTCTGGACCACTCCTCTATTCTCTCATTTGACGAGATTGTCAGCTTTACAGAAATTGCAGTTAGAAAAGGGATAGATAAGGTAAGAGTAACGGGAGGGGAGCCACTGGTTAGAAGAGGAGTTACAACTCTGATATCTAAACTTGCGTCCATTGAAGGGATAAAAGATCTCTCTATGACCACTAACGGAACACTACTGGAGAGGTATGCACAGGAGCTAAAAGATGCAGGTTTGATGAGAGTCAATATAAGTATGGATACATGCGATCCGGAGAGATTCAGAGAGATAACCCGTGGTGGAGATATTGAGACTCTTTTTCGGGGTGTGGATGCAGCCAAAAAGGCCGGTCTGACTCCAATAAAAATAAACTGTGTAATCGAGAACAGCAGTGAGGAGAGAGATGCACAACTTGTAGCCCAATATGCCCAAAAAGAGGGCCTTTTAGTCCGTTACATTCCAAAAATGGATCTTGAACATGGGGTTTTTGGAGTAGTAGAGGGAGGGAGCGGAGGGGACTGTGCAAAGTGTAACCGGCTTAGGCTTAACCCTACAGGAGTATTAAGACCATGTCTGTTCAGCGATATTGAGATTGATATCCGAAAAGATGGTGCCGAAGCTGCAATTGAGAAGGCACTAAGGGTAAAGCCCCTTAAAGGGGGGTGCAACCATAGCGGGAATTTTTATAATATCGGAGGGTAATGATGTTTAATTTAAACCAAATCGGGAAAAATGAGTGACAATAAAAAAACAGCAGAGAGCAATCTAAGAGAGCTCACACATACCGACAAAAAGGGAGATGTTGTAATGGTGGATGTAGGTGGAAAACCTATTCTTTCAAGGAGAGCATTGGCCCGTGGAGAGATTCTATTAGACAAAAAGACAATTGATCTTATCAGTAGCGATGGATTAAAAAAGGGATCAGTGCTTACTATTTCCAAGATAGCGGGTATTATGGCAGCAAAGAAGACATCTGATATTATCCCTCTCTGCCATCCTCTATCACTAAATGTTGTAAATGTAGAGCTGACAGTGACAGATAGAGGCGTAATAAGTGAGAGCTATGTCTCTTGCAATGGTGTTACCGGGGTAGAGATGGAGGCACTTAATGCTGTTTGTGCATCACTACTGACTATCTATGATATGTGCAAAGCTGTAGATAAAAATATGATTTTAAGTGACATAAAGCTTATATCCAAAGAGAAAACCATTTTGCCGTAAAGCAGGTAATTATAACCATTACAAAAAAACCAGAAAAAATGGAGAGAGAGCTCATTATAGAATCTATAAATGTATCATTAAAAAAAGGCACAACAAAACAGCCTGTAGAGATTGCAGAGATCAACAATCTGGGAGTTGCAGGAGATGCCCACTCAGGTGATTGGCATCGTCAGATAAGCCTGCTTTCGAGGGAGAGTATTGATGAATTTTCACTTACAAGTGGGAGAGAGTATAAGCCGGGAGAGTTTGCCGAGAATATCACTCTCTCCGGAATGAGGATGAACGAGTGCCGTCCGGGAGATATTATTGAGGGTTGCGGTGTAAAAATGGTGGTAACCCAAATAGGTAAAAAATGCCATGGTGGCGGATGTGCAATCTATGTGGAATCCGGAGCGTGCGTTATGCCAAAAGAGGGTATCTTTACAAAGGTCCTTAACGGAGGGGTGCTTAGAAAGGGCGACATACTTATATACAAACCTAAGGTCTTCAAATCTGCTGTTATTACACTTAGCACAAGAGCATATGATGGAGTATATCCCGATAAAAGCGGGCCGGAGATTAGTGCTCTTCTCGATAGTTATATGAACAATATCAACCGATTGGTGAATATAGAGTACCATCTAATCCCGGACAATAAGGAGATGCTTAACAGCCTTATAAAGGATATGACCGAAAGATCTTTTGACTCAATCTTCACAACCGGAGGGACAGGTGTCGGTCCTTTTGACTTTACCCCTGATGTTGTAAGAGAGCTCCTCGATTTTGAGATTCCCGGAATAATGGAGCATATTCGTGTCAAATATGGAGCTGAGAATCCCAATGCCCTTTTAAGCAGAAGTATTGCAGGTATCAGAGCCAACACAGCAATCTTTACACTTCCCGGGAGTGTAAAAGGAGTGAGGGAGTATATGGCAGAGATAACCCGGCATCTTGAGCATCTTTATTATATGAGAACAGGGCTGGATACTCATTGAGTTATCCGGCCCCGTTTTGTCTATTTGATATTGCCTCTCAGACAGTTCAAATTAATCAAGACCCTCTCTCATAGTCTTCTCAATAAAGCTTATAAGATATTTTGTATGGGCAGCAGTCGCAAAGTCTCTGCTACTGGTCTTTTTGAGTTTGTCTAAAAGAGTATTAATCTGATAATATAAGATAGCAGAGCTCTCTGTCATATCTTTAGGGTTTGATGTTGGTTTAGAAACGAGACCCATCCTGGAGACAGCGGCTGCTCCCGTATAGACATCACAAAGGGTGGCTATATATACTTTCTGCAGCACTCTGTTATAAACATCAACCGGGCGTGATGTGTGAAGGTTAGGCATAATAGATCTGTTGAGTGATTTAAAAAGATCCTCTACAGTGAAGGCAGATTTGCCGTGAGCTGTCTCGGCAGAGACCAGATTCATCAGAACTCTTCTGCTAAGAAGTGAACTAAGTGCTGTTGAGTAGGCCCTCTCAAGGTACATCTCATTTCTGCTTGGAAACTTATTCATAATATTATCGGGAATAAGCCATACCGGAGCGTTTACAAACAGATTTCTGTTAAGGAAATCTATTGCTTCTATCTGTTTTTCTCTCTCCACAAAAGAGTAAACATCTCCCTCCATCTCAACTGTTTTAGGCTCCTGATAAACACCACCTACCCACTTGGCAACATGACCGATATATCTTCTGTACTGGTTGTTTACCTCTGTGTGCATGGTTCTTAAGTTTTCGTAATCCTCATTTGGCATCTTTGTCCACTCTTCAAGATTAGACATCACAATCTTTAGATTCTTGATTCCGAGCTCGTTAGTAACCATATGGTTATCTCCGAGATCCTCTGCCTGTAACCTCGGATCGTTTGAGTTACTCTCTGTACCAAACCAATACCTTCTATCTTTGGTCTTCTCAATTATCCAGTTATTTACCTTGGTAAGCTCCTTTACAGGATCGTTAATCTCCGGAAATCTGCGATAACCCCACTCTATCGCCCAGTCATCATAGTGACTCAATCTTGGAAAGAGTAGCTCTCTTGGGATATTATCTTCCGGCTGAGCTACAAAGTTGAATCTTGAGTAGTCCATGATAGAGGTTGTATGGCCATTCTCCTTTAGAAAATCTTTGTCTCTTAACTGATCTGCAGTATAGAAAGCTGTGCCTCCAAAGTTGTGTCTCAAACCAAGTGTATGGCCCACTTCATGAGAGGATACAAAGCGAACAAGCTGACCCATAAGTTCTGTATCAAAGACCATCTTTCTTGCATCAGGATCCATAGGTGAACACTGAATCATATACCAGTTTCTCAGAAGTGACATTACATTGTGATACCAGTTAATATGGCTCTCAATTATCTCACCGGAACGTGGATCATTTACATGAGGACCGCTTGCATTAGGAATGTCAGATGGTTTATAAACAATAGCCGAGAAGCGGGCATCCTCAAGCGACCACTCAGGATGTGCCTCAGGTGATGTGGTCTCAAGAGCATAGATTGCATTCTTGAATCCCGCCTTTTCGAACACCTTCTGCCAGTCATTTACCCCCTCTATAAGGTAAGGGACCCACTCTTTTGGTGTAGCCGGGTCAATATAGAAGACAATCGGTTTTGCAGGCTCAACAAGCTCTCCCCTAGCATATCTCTCTACATCTTCTGGTTTTGGCTCTAATCTCCAGCGTGTAATCATCCTTATACTCTTCACACCCTGAGGATTCTGATCGTAGTCGGTATAACCTGTGGTGAAATAGCCCACCCTCTCATCTGCATAACGGGAGACCATAGGCACCTTTGGTAATAGCACAAAAGAGTTGTTAATCTCATAGGTTGCAGTCTCACCTCTGTCTGTTAACATATAGGTCTTAACCGTCTTAACTTCGGTATTTATCGGATAGGTATTAATTCCGGAGATATAGCTGCTCTCTTTCTGAAGCGCTCCAAGCTTGAATGATGTTTTTGAGGATTTACGGAAGAAGAGTGTCTCGGAGTCTGAGTTGAAGAGGTCTGTAACATCGATGATATTATCTCTCTTGTCTGCAGATTGAGCTTTGATTTCAAAAGAGGCAGAGATTGCATCAAGATTAGATCTCTTAACCGCTTCAAACATAGCCTGAGTGCTGTCTTTTGAACGCTCCCTGTTTAGAACCCTCCTTAAGAACATTTTGTTATCAGGACCCTTTTCGAACCTGAACATTGCCGAGTTCAGCTGATCTCCGGCATATCCGTCGAAGCTGGATCTAATCCCTGCTGCGGCCTTTGATATCCGCGTTACCATCATGATATCCCTCCCTAAAAGAGTATCATTAATGTTTATAAAAAAGCGTCCGTTTTGTTTATAAACACTTGTAAGCCCAATCATTGGCTTTACATCAGACTTAAAGAATTTCTCAATAGACACAGGCCCTTTTTCCGGACTCTTCTTAGTAGTGTCCTGTTGTTGAGACTCCTCTTTGTTTTGCTGAGCTGCAGCAGCCCTGACCGGTCTCTGCTGAGAGTGCAGTGTTCCCGAAGAGAGCAGCATAAGCAGAGATGCCGAAATGCAAATAATTTTGTTTGAAATAGTCATTGTTTTTTTGTTTTACCGTTAAAGAAAACAAAGATATAAAAATTGTCTATCTTTGCTTTGATGAGAGAGCGCGGCTTTTACAACAATACTCGTTTAATCTTTATATTTCTGGGTGGAGTGGTACTACTCTTTATTATCGCCCCACTGGCAGGGATGTTTCTCTCTTTAAAATCTCCCGAACTTTTTGAGACAATAACAGACCGTGAGGTCATTTCAAGTATCCGGAGGACACTTGTAATATCTGCCTCTGCAACATTGATTGTCTCTCTCTTTGCGATACCTCTCGCATATATTCTTGCAAGGAAGAGTTTTCCTTTAAAGGGTGTTGTGGAGGCCATTATAGATATCCCGGTTGTAATTCCCCACTCTGCTGCAGGAATTGCAATTCTTGGATTTATCTCAAGGGACTCCCTGCTCGGAGGTGTTGCATCAAAAGCAGGTTTGACACTTGTTGGCTCTCCGTTTGCAATCGGGTTAGCCATGGCATTTGTAAGCGTCCCATTTCTGATTACCTCTGCCAGAGACGGCTTCTCATCTGTACCAAGGAGACTGGAAGATGCTGCCTCTACTCTTGGGGCAACTCCACTGCAGGTCTTTCGCAGAATTAGCCTTCCCCTTGCAAAACGCCCTGTAATATCGGGGTTTGTGCTTATGTTTGCCCGAGGTATGAGTGAATTTGGGGCTGTCGTGATAGTGGCTTATCACCCTATGACAACTCCGGTTATGATCTTTGACCGTTTTAACTCTTTCGGGCTGGACTATGCAAGACCTATTGCCGCAATATTTATAATTATTACTCTCTCCATTTTTTTATTAATGAGAGTATATCAAAGAAGATAACCTGAGAGATGCTTGCAATTAAGAATCTTAAATACTCTATTGGCACTTTTACCCTTGGCCCGCTTGATCTTTCGATCAAGAGCGGCGAGTATCTGGCACTTTTTGGCCCCTCCGGCTCCGGCAAATCACTTCTGTTGGAACTTATCTCGGGAATCAGACGTGCCGATGAAGGCGAAATAACCGTTTCCGGGCTGAATATCTCCCAACATCCCCCACACAAAAGAGATGTTGCTCTGCTTTTTCAGGATTATGCTCTTTTTCCACATATGACTGTTTATCAAAATATTATTTTCCCGATGAAGATGAAGAGCTTCACAAAGGAGAAGATCGTGGAAAAAGTTGAGTACCTTTCTGAATACCTCTCTATACAACATATTATTGGGAGAGAGGTGGCAGGACTATCCGGCGGGGAGAGGCAAAGGGTGGCCCTTGCAAGGGCAATAGCTTGTGACCCTATTGTTCTTCTGCTCGACGAACCACTCTCAGCACTTGACCCGGAACTTAGAGATGAGGCTAAGGAGCTTCTTAAGCTTGTAAAGAGAGAGGGGAGGACAATAATACATGTTACACACAACAGAGAGGAGATAGAGGATTTGGCAGACAGAGTTATTCAGTTCAAAAAATAGAGCCTAATAATCATTAAACGATTCAGATATGAAAAAACGATTAAAAATCATTAAAGGTATAGTATTACTTTTACTTGTAATTTCCGGGATAGATTTAATAGGTCAGGATGGAAAACAGAGAGAGATAGACGAGCTATGCCGTAATGTATTTAAGGAGTGGAACCTACCCGGCATGGCCATTGTAGTGATTAAAGGGGGAGATGTTTACTTTCTTGAGGGTTATGGAAAGAGTTCATATCAGGAGGGGGGTGAAGATATAACGCCTGATACTCAATTTGTTATTGCATCTACATCAAAGGCGATGACTGCGGCTCTACTTGCCAGGGTTATGGATAACTCAAAGATTAAATGGGGAGATACAGTAGTTAATATACTTCCTGATTTTAAGCTATATGACCCATGGGTAACCTCTAACTTTCTTGTTCGGGATATAATGGTTCACAAAACGGGATTCAGGGCTTACGCTACAGACGATCTCCCTCACTTTGGTTATACGAGGGATGAGATATACCATCTTCTTAGACATATTCAACCAACACACAGCTTTAGAACCACCTATGCCTATAACAACGCCTTGTATACAGTCTCTGCAAAGATTATTGAAAAAGAGACAGAGCTTAGCTGGGATGATGCTATTGCAAAGATGTTGTTTGAGCCTCTAAATATGAGTTCAAGCACTACCGGGAAGAGTGCTTTTAAGAGCTCTCCACTACTGGCAAAGGGGCACAGACACTTTAAGGATGGAGACTCAATTAAATTTACTCCAAGAGTGGATGTCGAAAATGGCTACAAATGGCTCTCTGCTGTTGCTCCTGCAGGATTTGTTATCTCAACAGCAAGAGATATGGGTAACTGGTTAAAAATGAACCTTGCCGGAGGCAAATTCAATGGCGAAACCTTTATCTCTCCAGAAAACCATAGATACCTCTTTGTGCCTCAGACCATATCCGGATGGGACTCAACAACAATAAACAACTATGCTCAAGGGTGGACTGTAGAACAGAGCAACAGAGGGAGGCTTATCAGACATACCGGCCTTGCATATGGCTATACAGCCCTGGTTGCTATGGTTCCGGAGATGGATATGGGTTTTGCAATCCTTACAAATGCAGGAAACACAACAAATCCACATTTGGCAATAGGAAGAGAGATTATTGAAATATTTGAGGGAGGTGATGATAAGGATTGGAGAAAACACTATCTCGATCTGTTTATGAAACAGCCTCCAAGAGCAGAAGCCCAGGCAAAAGACTCTATTGCACCTAAAAGTATGCACCTCTATACCGGCAGCTATTTCAAGGAGGATTTCGGCGATGCTGTTGTAACCATTAAAGGTGGAGAGTTATGGTTTACACTAAAAGATGTAACCTCCGGGATGAAGCATAAAAATGGAGATATTTTTACAATCAGTGCAGGTGGTGCCGGGAGTATCGAAGTAGAATTTTTTCCGGGAGATAATATCCCGGTAGAGGCTCTTACAATCAAAATTGGAGATCCGGTAGGAAAATTCTTCAAACGCCTTAACCTGAGATAAACTCAGGTTAAGGGTTCATTAAATCGGTATTCTGAAAACTCAGAATCTCGTAGATGTGCTCTATTGCGTGTGCTGCAGGTCCGGAGGGGTCAAGAAACTTTGCCTTATTAAGGGCATTAATCGCCTCTCCCCACTGCTGCTCTCTTCTGTAGATACCACCAAGAAGATACCACCCTTCTGCACTCTCCGGGTTTTCATCCAAAAACAGTTTAAGCTCCCTGTGGGCGCCTCCTGTTCCCTCTTCACGAAGGATCTGCTCTATTTCTCTAAGATTTTTAGCCATTTTAAGGTCGTTTTGAATTTATACCAAACCTGCAAAGCCCATAAAGGCAAGTGCAAGTATCCCCGCAGTTATCAGGGCAATCGGCGTACCTCTGAATGCCTTAGGTACATTTGCAAGCTCTAGCTGCTCCCTTAGACCGGCAAAAAGAATCATTGCCAGACCGAACCCAATAGCATTTGCAATTGCAAACACAATTGCCTGTAGCATATTGAGCATTTGAGGATCACCTCCAAAGGTAAACTCTTTGGATACAACAAGAATTGCAACACCAAGAACGGCACAGTTAGTAGTTATTAATGGGAGAAAAATCCCAAGCGCCTGATAAAGCGAAGGACTTATCTTCTTCATAATAATCTCCACCATCTGTACAAGAGAGGCGATTACAACTATAAAAGTTACTGTCTGCATAAACTCTATCCCCAGTGGGACAAGCACATAGTAATGAAGCAGGTAGGTAACAAGTGTAGCAACAGCCATTACAAAGGTAACGGCACCGGACATTCCGGCTGCAGTGCTAACTTTGTTGGATACCCCAAGAAACGGACACACCCCAAGAAACTGAGATAGTAAAATGTTATTTAC
>CAZCXB010000005.1:0-27308 GCA_964502485.1 uncultured Muribaculaceae bacterium
TCTCACAGCAGGAGAGCTTTTGTTACATGTTGCGGGCTTATAACCCCTCCGCACAACGGGCATGTCCAATCCTCATCCGTTCGCAAGCTCACTACTTGCGGCTGAGTATGCCCTTGTTGTTGCGGAGGTTTTTATTCTACAGCCCGTGGAGAGATTAGGGCTTTGCCAGAGTTTGAGGTATATATCAGTAAATTAGATTTATATGAATCGCAGTTTTCCAAATTTGGAAAATTGACATTTGTAAGTATCTAGATATTATTAAGTCACATCAAACTCTGTCAAAGGCCACATTTTCAACCTCTCAGGTTTTTTTGCAAAGCGCAGATAATCAAATGAGATTTTTTAAAATATCACTAAAAACGCAAAGGTTTCGTTGCTAAAACGCAGTAATCTAATGTTTTGCAAAATAATCCGAGAGGTGGAAAACTTCCGAAAAGCGGTAAAAAAGCGTGTGTAGCATTAAAAGAGCTTGCGCAGCAATAATAACACCTGCGCAGCAGACCACATTCTTGGGGAATGCTTTGTAATCAATTGTACTCCAATGATATAATGACCATGACTTGACGTTCGAAATGGAGTTAACAAGAACTGTTTAGCTATTGTTTCTAATCCTTCGCAAACGCCGTTACCGCAATTATTGGTTAAGACGGATAAGTTACTTGCTGCACCTAAAAAACTATTCAATTCGCACACATTATTAAGAGGGATAAACAAATCGCAACTGCCATTATTTGCTAAAATTGCCTGGGACCCTCCTTGTTGTGAAATAGCTTTATAGGTGTAGTTGGAGTTGATGGAGTTGATGGAGTTGATGGTTTTGATATTTCTAAAACTATATTCTCCGGATGGGTATAGGAGTTCGTGGAATAAAGTTCCTTGAGACTGAAGTAAGACTCTGGTAGTAACAATCCAAAGAGAGATAGCGAAAAAGAATAAGAATAAAACCTTAGCTGAAAAGCATTTTATAAAGATAAAAACAGGGAACGTACAAAACAAATAGATGAACAAAAAGATAAAAACAAACCCTTCTAAAGTGTTAGACGGGTTTGTGAACCTATTAATAATCTCGCGTTTTAATAATAAAATGGACCGGCATCCTAAAAACAACTTCAGTTAGCTGATTATGTCTGACCGCAGGGGTCCAGTGTGGAGAGAGTTTTACTACTCTTATCGCCTCTTCGGACATTAAAGTGTGAGGGGTACTCAACACTTTTACATCTTTAACTTTACCCTTTGTGTCAATCCTTATCTCAAGCGTCACCTCCCCTTGAATATCTCTATCTATGCACTCTTTTGGGTAGATCAATCTTTGTGTAACCCAATTAGAAAAAGCCTTCTCATTCATACCAAGAAAGGTGGGTTTAATGTTGGCACGGTGGTGATGTTCGAGAACTGACCCATCCTCATTCCAGAATTCACTCTCTAATATATCCCCTTTCTCCATTCTGTATCTGGCAGATACCTGACCATTCGGAAAGTAAATCTCACATATTCCATCCTCCTTACCCTCTTTGAAATACGTCGTTTTATATAGACTCTCTCCATCTCTCCAGGATCTGAAACTCCCCTCTTGCTTTGAATCTTTATAAAACATATGTGCCACAGTATCTCCTGAGTTATTGTACAAAGTGTACTCACCATTGCAGAAATCGTCTGTTTTATAAATGGCATATCGATCCAGAATTTCATTATCCTTTTTAATTCTTACTCTGTGATTATTATCACCCGATTCATCTTTATCGACAATGTAAACTGCCTTTCTGGATGAGCATTTTTTCCAATTTACATCAAAAAAATGCTGAGCAGAGAGAGAGCTGCAGAGTAAAAACAGTAAGGCCAAGAGTGAGTATCTCTTCATCATGCAAACGTTACTTTAGTTATTAAAAACCTATCATTCACAAATATACAAAATTTTAATTCATTTGCCACTTTTAATTAATTCCCCCAGCAAATCTCATAGCAGGAACGCAAATCTCACTAAGGGATTGATAATTACCTCTTAGCACAAGTAGGGCAAACTCAGCCGCAAGTAGCGAACTTGTGAGCGGATGAGGATTGGACGTTGCCCGTTGTGCTAAAGGGTTATAAGCCCGTAACGTGTAAAAGAAGCGTTCCTGTTGTGATAATCCACATTTGCATGCAAGGTCCACAACCCTTGCCAAGGTCTGCTTTTCAATTATCTTTGTGGTATGGGAACAATTTTGCAGGCTGAGAGGATCTCGAAATCTTATGGTACAAGGGTTTTGTTCGAAGATCTGGATTTAAATATTAATGAGGGAGATAAGATAGCTCTTATTGCGCCTAATGGGAGTGGTAAGAGTACGCTGTTAAGGATTCTTGCCGGTATAGAGAGCTCTGACTCAGGCGGAAAAGTTAAGCTTTTAAGCAGATACTCTGCTGCATTCCTGGATCAGGAGCCTCTTTTTAATCCGCAAAGAACAATTTTTCAGGAGGTCTACGCCTCCTCCGACGAGATTACAGGGGCAGTTGCAGAGTACGAGAGTGCGTTAGTCTCTCCTGATGAGACCAGACTTGAGAATGCAATTCACAAGATGGACTCACTAAACTGCTGGCAGTATGAGCAACAGATAAAGCAGGTTCTCACAAATCTGAAACTTGGAGACTTAACCAGAAAAACCGGTGAGCTATCCGGCGGAGAGAAGAAGAGAGTTGCCTTAGCCAAGCTTATGATTGCAGAGTCAGATCTGCTTGTAATGGATGAACCTACCAACCATCTGGACCTGATGATAACCGAGTATCTGGAGGATTACCTTAAGCGGAGTAACTCTACCATATTAATGGTAACACACGATCGCTACTTTCTTGACAGAGTATGTACTCAGATAATTGAACTGGATAACGGAAAACTTTACACATACAAAGGCAACTACTCCTACTTTTTAGAGAAGAGAGAGGAGAGGATTGATAGCTTTAACAGTGAGACCGAGAGAGCACGAAACCTCTTCAGAGGTGAGCTTGAGTGGATGCGCAGAATGCCCCAGGCAAGGGCGACAAAAGCAAAATACAGGATTAATGCATTTTATGAACTTAAAAGCAGAGCAGAACAGTCTGTTAGAGAACAAAAAATACGTATTGATGTCGGGAGTTCAAGACTTGGAACCAAAATAATCAACTGCCTTGACCTATCTCACTTCTATGGTGACTACTGTACAATCGACAACTTCACATACAACTTTGCAAGGGGAGAGAAAATTGGGCTTATAGGTCCTAACGGCGTTGGGAAAACAACATTTCTTGAGGTGATGACAGGCTCATTGCAACCCTCTTCGGGTGAGATCGACCGTGGAGAGACCCTGGTGTTCGGATATTACCGTCAGAGCGGCCTAAGCTTTGGTGAGGAGGATACCGTCATCGATGTTGTAAGAGAGATAGCAGAGGTTGTTACAATGTCAGATGGTAGTACAATCCCGGTAACTCAATTCCTGACCCGATTTCTGTTTCCACACTCAACTCACAACACAAAGGTCGAAAAACTAAGTGGAGGCGAGAGAAGAAGACTCTACCTTGTTACCGTTCTAATGAGAAATCCAAATTTTCTGATTCTTGATGAGCCAACTAATGACTTGGACATTATGAGTCTTAATGTGCTGGAGGAGTACCTTGCAACATTTATGGGGTGTGTAATAATTGTCTCTCATGACAGATACTTTCTTGATAAAATTGCAGATCACATCTTTGTATTTGAAGGAAACGGAACAATAAAAGATTTTACCGGGAAATATACAGAGTACCGGGAAATGCAGAGAGAGAGGGAGAGAGATCAGATGATGACTGAAAGGAGGAGCAAAGAGAGCCAGACGGTAGTTAAACCTGTAAGTGAGATCCAGGGGAAAAGAAAGCTATCCTATAAAGAGCAGAGAGAGCTTGAAGCAGTTGAAGCAGATATGGATACTCTGGAAAAGGAGAAGAGCAGCCTTGAGGCTGCCCTTGGTTCCGGTGCTCTTACCAATGAAGAGCTAAAAAAGAGTTCCGAAAGATATGCAGAGGTGATGTTGCAACTAAGTGTTAAAGAGAACAGATGGCTTGAGCTGACTGATCTATCTTGTTAGTTTCTTATACTTAAATCTCTTAGGTGTAATATCCCCCATACGCCTCTTCTTGTTCTCCTCGTACTCCGAGTAGCTCCCCTCAAAGAAGTAGACCTTAGAGTCTCCCTCAAAGGCAAGTATGTGAGTAGCAATCCTGTCAAGAAACCATCTGTCGTGTGATATAATTACGGCACAACCCGCAAAACTCTCCAGCCCCTCTTCCAGTGCTCTGATTGTATTTACATCCACATCATTGGTAGGCTCATCCAGCAACAGGACATTTGCCTCCTCCTTAAGGGTAAGCGCAAGGTGAAGACGATTTCTCTCACCACCCGATAGAATTCCGCAAAGCTTCTCCTGATCGGCACCCGAGAAGTTGAATCTGGAGACATATGCCCTTGCATTCATCTCCCTGTTACCAAGCTTAACAAATTCCGAATTCTGTGATATAGATTCATAAACAGTAATATCCGGATTGATATGTTTGTGCTGCTGATCTACATAAGCTGTCTTGACTGTCTCTCCAACATTAAAAGTACCACTGTCACAACTCTCAATACCCATTATAAGTCGGAAAAGGGTAGTCTTTCCTGCTCCATTAGGCCCAATCACTCCAACAATTCCGGCAGGAGGAAGTTTAAAGTTAAGATCCTCAAAAAGGACTCTATCCCCATAGGCTTTAGTTACACCGGATGCCTCAATTACCTTATCTCCAAGACGCGGTCCGTTAGGGATAAACATCTCAAGCTTCTCCTCTTTTGCACGGCCATCCTCATTAAGTAGCTTCTCATATGCCCCAAGTCTCGCTTTGGATTTTGCATGCCGAGCCTTTGGAGACATCCTTACCCACTCCAACTCACGCTCAAGTGTCTTTCTCCTTTTACTCTCCTGCTTCTCCTCCTGAGCAAGCCTCTTTGATTTCTGATCCAGCCATGACGAGTAGTTACCCTTCCACGGTATCCCCTCTCCCCTGTCAAGTTCAAGAATCCATCCGGCCACATTATCCAGAAAATACCTGTCGTGAGTTACAGCTATTACAGTACCCTTGTACTGCTTAAGGTGTGCCTCAAGCCACTGAATACTCTCAGTATCGAGGTGGTTAGTAGGCTCATCTAACAGCAGCACATCCGGCTCCTTTAAAAGAAGGCGGCATAGTGCTATTCTGCGTCTCTCTCCCCCACTGAGATGTTTTACAAGAGCATCAGGATCGGGACACTGAAGTGCATCCATCGCCTTCTCAAGCTTTGAGTCAATATCCCATCCATTAAGGTGTTCAATTTTATCGGTTAACTCTCCCTGAAGCTCAATAAGACGATTCATCTCATCATCCTCCATCGGCTCAAGAAATTTTGCATTAACCTCTTCGTATCTTTTAAGCAGATCTACAACCTCACCTGCACCCTCACGGACAATCTCAATTACTGTTTTTGTCTCATCCAGCTCCGGCTCCTGCTCCAGAAAACCCACAGAGTAGCCCGGTGCCCAGACCACTTCGCCCTGGTAGGCCTTCTCAACACCAGCTACTATTTTAAGAAGGGTAGATTTACCTGACCCGTTAAGACCTATAATACCAATCTTAGCCCCGTAAAAAAAGGAGAGATATATATCCTTAAGAATTGCTTTATTATTGTTCGGCAGTATCTTACCTACGCCGTTCATGGAAAAAATTATCTTTTCGTCCGCCATATTAATTTTTAATTTGCGGCAAAGATAGCACCATATTATCTCATTCCCAATTTATACAAGAGTGTATCTACATACCTCAAGGATATAAGCGAATCCATCTGATCTCTGAACCCCTTTGCTTCAAGTATAAATTGCTCACGATTAGACTCTTTAATAGGATCAGCAGGTGGAGACTCCATTCTTAACGGGTTGATTGGTGTTCCGTTTTTCCAAACCCTAAAATCGAGATGAGGACCGGTTGAGAGACCGGTACTACCCACATAGCCGATTACCTCTCCCTGTTTTACCCTTTTACCTGTAGTGAGCCCCTTTGCATAGTTGTGAAGATGCAGATAGGCAGTAGTGTAGGTAGAGTTGTGACGAATCTTTACAGTATTCCCTCCTGCACCAGAATAACCTCTCTGAATTACAACCCCATCACCGATACTTCTTACCGGAGTGCCTCTTGGAGCCGCATAGTCAACCCCCGTGTGAGGTCTTACCACCCTTGTAACAGGGTGTCTTCTTGCATAAGAGAAGCCGGAAGATACTCTGGAGAAATTCAAAGGAGCTTTAAGAAATGCCTTTCTTAAATTCTCACCGCTTAAACTCCAGTACTGAGGAGACTCATCCTGTACAAACCTGTATGCATCATACTCTCTGCCGGCATGAGTAAAATATGCTGCATAGACATTTCCGATATCGATAAACTTATCTCCTGCATATAACTCTTCATAAATTGCAATAAATGAGTCCCCCTTTCTTAGACCAAAGAAATCAATTGTCCACTCATAAATATCCGACAGTTTTATCGCCAGAAGGGGATTTATTCCCGCCCTCTCCATATCCTGCCAGAGAGAGGTGGATATTGTTGCCTGAGCAAGCGTTATCCTTCTCGATATCTCCCTTGAGGATACCCTGACAAATATAGAGTCATGAAGCCCAAAAACAACGTACGATGTTCTTGTATCTTCATAAACAAGATAGGCCAGTCTCGGAGTCTCCTCTCTTGTAAAAAAAGCTCTATAGCTGTTACCCGCCTTAATCTTTCTAAGATCGAACACATCTTTTGAGATTTGAGATAGAGCATAAGACTCTGCATTCGAAACTCCAAGATTCGCCATAAGAGATGAGAAGAACTCTCCCCTCTTAATCTGCCCCTCTTGTGACTCAAATTCATAAAGAGGGAAGCCAAATTCTGATACCTCAACCGGAACTCCCGGATCATCTGCAACACCCCCGCTATTCTCCTCTCCTGAAGAGCAGGAGATAATTGTAAATAACATTAAAAAACCTACCAATCTTACCATACACATCCTTTTATCAACCCCTAAGATAGATATTTTACCATAAGTGTTGAAAAGATTGTGGAAAAAATTGTAATAAAATGTAAAAATGTGGAAAACTTTCTTTAAATTTGCGTAGGTCTAAAATGATGAAAAAGCATCTGAATGGTAAAGTTTATAGGGGAATACACAGCAAAAGTTGATGATAAAGGAAGAGTTGTCTTTCCTTCGTCACTCAAGTCCATGCTTGGCCCGGAAAACGACCATCGGTTTGTTGTAAAAAAAGATCTGTTTTTTAACTGTCTTGAGATGTATACCTATCCTGAGTGGATACGACAATCAGAAGAGGTAAAGTCTCGCCTTAATTTCTTTAAAAAGGAGCATGCCCTCTTCTGGAGGGAGTATATGCGTGATCGTGCACTGGTTGAGCCGGATGAAAAATTCGGAAGAATATCTATCCCTAAAAGACTACTTGACCAGATTGGAGTATCCAAAGAGGTACTGTTTGCCGGAAGTGATCATAAAATTGAGGTCTGGGCAAAGGAGATTTACGGTGGGGAGAGGCTTCCCGGCAGCGATTATGTGGAATTAGCAGAAAAAATCTTAGGATAAGGAGCCGGTTATGGGAATTTATCACACACCAGTACTACTTGAAGAGAGTGTATCAGCCTTGGCGTTGTCAAGGGGCGGAGTTTTCGCAGATGTCACTTTTGGAGGAGGTGGTCATAGCAGAGAGATTCTCTCCAGAATGGATAGTGAGTCAACACTTATTGCAATGGATAGAGATAGTGATGCATTTGCCAACTCTCCCCAGGATAAAAGATTATTACCGGTTCACAACAATTTCCGATTCCTGAACAACTATGTGAGATATTATGGATTTGAGAAGATAGATGGAATACTTGCAGATCTTGGAGTCTCATCTCATCAGTTTGATACAGATATACGTGGTTTCTCTTTCCGGTTTGACTCTCCTCTTGATATGAGGATGAACAGATTAGCAAAACAGACAGCGGCAGATATTGTAAACAACTACAAACAGGAGGAGCTCTCAGATATCTTTTATAAATACGGAGAGGTAGATAAAGGCAGAAAGGTGGCACAGCTTATCTGCAGCCATAGAGAGAAAAAAAGAGTAGAGAGCACTACAGATCTCAACACTCTTCTGAGTCCTCTTCTGCCAAAATTTGCAGAGCACAAATACCTTGCAAAAATATATCAGGCTCTGAGAATTGAGGTAAACGAAGAGATGAGGGCTCTTGAACTCTTTCTTGAGGGGACAACCAAGATTCTTAAGCCGGGAGGGAGACTTGTAGTTATAACATACCACTCGCTAGAGGACAGGATGGTTAAGAATTTTATGAGATCGGGGAATACAATAGGAAGAGTCGAAAAGGATCTGTACGGACGATTTGAAACTCCGTTCAATGTCCTTACAAGAAAACCGGTAACACCAAAAGAGGAGGAGATAGCTGCAAACACACGGGCAAGAAGTGCAAAACTTAGAGTTGCAGAGAAGATTTAATAGTCAAATAACTGAATATAAAAAAGATAGATAATGGCAAAAAAGAACTGGATGAATGAGATCTTGGGAGGAGAGATACTGCTCAACAGCGGTATTCTCCATCAGACCCGTTATGTTCTCTTTCTCTTCTTCCTTGTCATAGTTTACATCAGTATAAATTTCGGGATGGAGAGAAGTCTCCTGATAGAGAGAAAGAATCAACGTGAGTTAAAACATTTAAAGGCAGACTATACCAGTAAGTCTGCAAAACTTCAGTATCAAAGTAAAAGGGAAGAGGTTGAGAAGAGACTTGTGCTATTGAATTCAACTCTTAAGGCGTCGGTAAATCCTCCAAGCAGAGTAATAACAGGAGATTAAGATATATGAACGAATTTCTAAAAAGAGTATATATCGTCTATTCTTTCTTAATTATCATAACATTAGTGATAATATGGAGGGTAGTTTATCTTCAGTTTTTTGCAGATATTAAGATGTCTGATACAGATATCTCTTTCCGTATAGAAGAGATAGAGGCAAACAGAGGGAGTATCCTTGCCCGAGATGGTCGTCCACTCTCTGCATCTGTACCCTATTTTCAGATAAGAATGGACTGTGTAGTGGCCGAGGATACACTTTTTAACAATAATATAGATAATCTCTCTGCAGCTCTCTCTTCATTCTTTAAGGACAAAAGTGCATCGGAATATAAACGTGAACTGTTAACTGCTAGAAGAGAGAAAAAGAGATACAAGCCTTTGGGAAACAGGTTGGTTGACTATACAGAGATGCTGCTTATACGTGAATTCCCGATATTCAGTTACGGCTCCAATAGAGGAGGTATTATAACCGAACAGAGAAACAAAAGAAACAACCCTTACGGTAGACTCGCCTACAGAACAATCGGCTTTATTAACAACGAGGGAGTCGGAGTGGGTATTGAGGGTAGTTATGATGCATATCTTAAGGGGAGAGCAGGAAGACAGACAGTTCAGAGAATGCTTGGCGGAGAGTGGGTGCCTGTTCCGGGAGAAGATATTGTGGCTCCAAGTGACGGAGTTGATATACTTACAACAATAGATATTGATATTCAGGAAGCTACAGAGAGCGCGCTAAGAGGTCAGCTCTCCCGTTCAGATGTTTTTGAAGGGGCTACGGCAATAGTAATGGAGGTTAAGACAGGGGCAATCAGAGCAATAGCAAATATGAAGAAGGGGCCAAAAGGGGAGTTTGACGAATCCTATAACTACGCCATAGGTGAGGCAACAGAGCCGGGGTCAACATTTAAACTCGCTACTCTTGTTGCTCTTATTGAGGATGGATATGTTAACCTGAAGACACCTGTTGATGCAGGAAACGGAAGATGGAGCTACAGTACCTATACATACTCTGATGCAGGAAATGTAGGATACGGGATGATTGATGTTCAAAAGGCATTTGAGAAGTCTTCCAATGTTGCATTTGCAAAATTGACTGTAGAGCACTATTCAAATAACGAAAAGAGGTTTGTAGAGAGAGTTATCAATATGAAGCTTAACGAGAGATTCAACCTCGATATAATGGGAGAGGCAAGGGCTGTAATCCACACTCCGGGAGATAATAACTGGTCCAGACTAACTCTGCCGTCTATGGCAATAGGTTATGCATCACTTCTGACACCTCTGCATACACTAACCTTCTATAACGCAATAGCAAACAGAGGGAAGATGATGAAACCCTATTTTGTGGAAAACCTTCAGAGAACGGGAGTCGTTATTGAAAAATTTGGTCCTACAGAGGTAAGTGGAGCTATCTGTTCAAAAAAAACCATTGAGCAGGTTCATATAGCACTCAGAGGGGTGATAGAGAGTGGCACAGGTAAATTAATTGACGATAAACGATATAAGATCTCAGGAAAAACAGGAACAGCAAGAATCGCATTTAATGGTAGATATATCGATGCCTCCGGTTACAGAAAGCATCAGGCATCTTTTGCCGGGTTCTTTCCCTCAGACAACCCCCGGTACTCGGCAATAGTTGTACTCTATACTAACAAGACACGCGAGAATTTCTACGGAGGATCGTGGGCGGCCCCGGTATTTAAAGAGATTGCAGACAAAATATACTCTACAAGCGTAGACTGGAACGAGCCTGTTACGGCACAAAAGGGGGCTAACAAAGATACCGTTAATCTGCAACCTGGTAACACTAAGGCAACTCGTGAAGTTCTTGCACTTCTTAACCAAGACAAACAACTCCATTTGACCGGAAGTGAGTGGTTTCGTCTCGACAGTACAAAATTGAAGCCAGTAAAGTATGAGATCCCCGCTGACTCACTACCGGATGTGAGTGGTATGCCCCTTAAAGATGCACTGTTCATATTGGAAAACGGGGGCTATAGAGTCAGATTCAGCGGAAGAGGAAGAGTTAATGCACAGAGACCGCCAGGAGGATCTAAACTACAGAGAAACGGATTGATTGAACTAATACTATCGGAATAAAATGAAATTAAGCAGATTAATATCAGATACAGGCATCACTGTTATACATGGCGATCCGGATATATCTGTCGGAAATATAACCTTTGATTCGAGAGAGGTTGTAAAGGGCTCCCTCTTTATTGCACTCAGAGGCAGCAGTGCAGATGGTCATCGTTTTATAAGTAATGCCATTGAGGCAGGAGCCTCTGCAATTGTTTGTGAAGAGGCGGTAGATGTGACACCGGGTGTGTGCACCGTTATTGTTAAAGATAGCCATAAGGCGTTAGGGTTAATTGCATCTGCATACTATGACAACCCATCACACAAGTTAAAAGTAACAGGAATAACCGGGACCAACGGGAAGACAACAACAGTTACACTTCTTTATAATCTGTTTACAGCTCTTGGTTACAAATGCGGACTCATCTCAACAATAGCCAACTATGTTGCGGGTGTGAGGGGGGAATCCACACATACAACACCTGATCCAATCAAGATTAACTCACTGCTAAATGAGATGGTGATATGTGGATGTGAATTTTGTTTTATGGAGGTTAGCTCACACTCTCTTGACCAACAAAGAGTTGCAGGAATAAAGTTTGAAGGTGCAATATTCTCCAATATAACTCACGACCATCTTGACTATCACAAGACATTTATTGAGTATATCAAAGCAAAGAAGAGTCTCTTTGACAATCTCGGTAAAGAGTCATTTGCTCTCACAAACATCGACGACAAAAACGGAGCTGTTATGGTACAAAACTGTGTTGCTAAAGTTTTTACCTACTCATGTCTCTCTCCTGCATCATTCAACTGTCGGATCATTGAAAAGGGGTTAGACGGAATGCTTGTTAAGATCGATAAAAGTGAGGTTTGGACAAGATTTATCGGGACTCATAATGCATATAATCTTCTTGCGGTTTACTCAGCTGCAACTCTTTTAGGTGCTTCAAAAGAGGAGGTGCTTATATCTTTAAGCGGACTTGAATCTGTCTCAGGACGTCTCGAGTACTTAAAGGGAGATAGAGATATCACTGCGGTTGTCGATTATGCTCACACCCCGGATGCACTCGAAAATGTACTTAGGACTCTTCGCGACTGCTCAGGAGAGCGGGAGATTGTGACCGTATTCGGTTGCGGAGGGAACAGAGATAAGAGCAAGAGGCCGGAGATGGCAGCAATCTCTGCAAAATACTCCCATAAGATTGTAGTAACATCTGATAATCCAAGATTTGAGGAGCCGGAGGATATAATCAACGACATAAAACGTGGTTTTGAGAGAGCGGATGCCGCAAGAGCTCTCTTTATAACAGACAGGAGAGAGGCCATAAAGGCGGCAGTTGCAATTGCATCTGAAGGCTCAATAATTTTGGTTGCCGGTAAGGGACACGAAGATTATCAGGAGATAAAGGGGGTAAAATACCATTTTGACGACAAAGAGACAATAGCAGAAATAATTAATCCACAATAGATTATGTTATACAACCTATACGAATATTTAAAGGATTTTACAGACTTTCCGGGTCTGGGACTATTTCGCTATATCTCATTCCGAGCATTCTCTGCTATTCTAATGTCACTTCTTATTGCGCTTTTTGTGGGGAAGATAATTATCAGAAGACTTGCAAAGAGACAGATAGGTGAGGATATTCGTGATTTAGGATTAGAGGGTCAGCTTGCAAAGAGGGGAACGCCTACTATGGGGGGAATAATAATAATTGTAGCGACACTTATACCTGCAATACTTTTTGGGGACCTCACAAATGTTTATGTACAACTACTGATAATAAGTGCAATATGGTTAGGTGTGATTGGTTTTGCCGATGACTATATTAAGGTCTTTAAGAAGAATAAGGAGGGACTCAAAGGGAAGTTTAAGATATATGGGCAGGTTAGTCTTGGATTGATTGTAGGTCTCTCCCTCTATATGAGCGATCAGGCAGTTGTGCGTGTACCTGCAGGATCTCTAGAAAAAAACGTTCGTGAAGAGATAGTGACTCAGGAGGGGTTTACTCCAAGATTAAGCTATTTCAAAGATGAAAAGAGCACTAAGAGCACTATCCCGTTTGTAAAGAACAATGAGTTTGATTATGCCTGGTTATCTCCATTTAAGGGAGAAGCCGGCAAGAAAACAGGGTGGATTATCTATATAGTGACCATTATCTTCATAGTGACTGCTGTCTCAAACGGAACCAATCTCACAGACGGAATGGATGGTCTTACAACGGGAGTCTCAGCAATTGTAGCCACCACTTTGGCTATCCTTGCCTATCTCTCGGGCAATATTATATATGCAGACTATCTGAATATTATGTATCTGCCAAACACAGGAGAGATAGTTATTGTAATGGCAGCTTTTATTGGGGCCTTGGTAGGATTCCTTTGGTACAACTCTTTTCCCGCTCAGGTATTTATGGGAGATACTGGCAGTCTTGCAATAGGTGGAATTATTGCTGTTGCTGCCATAATGATAAGGAAAGAGCTTCTTATACCGATTCTATGCGGAATCTTTTTTATAGAGAACCTATCTGTGGTTATCCAGAGAGTCTACTTTAAATATACAAGAATTAAGTACGGAAAAGGTAGAAGGGTGTTTCGGATGGCTCCTCTTCACCACCATTTCCAAAAGGAGGGCATTGAGGCAATTATTGATGTACCAAAGAGGGCAATTCCGGAAGCAAAGATTGTTATTCGCTTTTGGATTATTGCAGTTATGCTTGCAGTTTTGACAATAATAACATTAAAGATAAGATAGTATGGCTAAACTAGTTATTCTGGGAGGCGGAGAGAGCGGAACAGGAGCAGCAGTGCTTGGAAGAGTTAAGGGATATGAGGTATTTCTCTCCGACAGCAACATGATCAGCAATGAGGCAAAAGAGCTGCTTGCCGGATATGAGATCCCTTTTGAAGAGGGAGGTCACAGCCGTGAAAATATTCTGTGTGCAGATGTTGTTGTAAAGAGTCCGGGAATTCCGGACAGTGTGCCTATTCTCGAGGAGATCAACCTGAGAGGTATTCCGGTAATATCGGAGATTGAGTTTGCAGGGAGGTATGATAACTCCAGGAAGATATGCGTTACCGGAAGTAACGGGAAGACCACCACGGCATCAATAATCTACTTTCTCCTAAAAAATGCAGGTCTAAAAGTGGGACTTGCCGGGAATATCGGTCAAAGCTATGCCTACCAGGTTGCAACTTGCAGCTTTGACTACTATGTACTTGAGTTAAGTAGTTTTCAGCTTGAGGGGATGTACGATTTTAAGGCAGATATTGCTGTACTTCTCAATATCACACCCGATCATCTCGATCGGTACAACAATGAGATGGAGGGTTATATCAGAGCGAAATTCCGGATAACTCAAAATATGTCAAAGGATGATTGTTTTATATTCTGTGCAGATGACGAGATAAGCATTTCCCACCTTAACAAGATTGTACTTCATGCCAAACAGCTTCCTTTCAGCCAGGTTAAAGAGGTTAAGGAGGGGGCATATATCCGTGAAGAGAAGATGCATGTGCAGTATAACAACAATGAGTATCAGATGTTTCTTAACGAACTCTCTCTACAGGGTAAACACAATATTTACAACTCAATGGCTGCAGCAATCACCGGGAAGATACTTAACATTGAGAATGAGGTACTCAGAGAGAGCCTCTCAAGCTTCAAAGGGGTAGAACACCGTCTTGAGAAGGTACTTAAGGTAAAAAATGTTCTCTATATCAATGACTCTAAGGCAACAAATGTTAACTCAACATGGTATGCACTTGAGAGTATGACAACACCAGTGGTGTGGATTGCCGGAGGAAAGGATAAGGGCAACGATTATGAGCCACTCTTTGAGCTTGTCAACGAAAAGGTAAGGGTAATTATATGTCTTGGTGTCGATAACTCAAAACTTCACAGAGACTTTGAAGATAAGGTAGAGGAGATATACGACGCCGGCTCAGCAGAGGAGGCGGTAAATATTGCATACAAAGTGGCAAGATCGGGAGAGACAGTATTGCTTTCGCCTGCTTGCGCCAGTTTTGATCTTTTTAAGAGTTACGAGGAGAGGGGTGATAAATTCAAAGAGGCAATTAGAGATCTCTGATTATGGTAAAGGATGATTCTATAGTATACCGACTTAAGGGTGATAAGGTTATCTGGATAATTGTATTTCTATTAGCCATGATATCTGTTGCTGCCGTATACTCCTCGAGCAGCTCACTGGCATTCAGGGAGAACAGGAGCACAATGGATTTTCTTCTCAAGCAGATGAGATTTGTTGTCTTTGGCCTTACCGCTCTGTATGTCTGCTATAAAATTCCGCTTGGATGGTATCGTATGTTATCGTTTATCGGGATCATAGTTAGTGTAATCCTGCTGATTGCTACCCTGTTCTTTGGAAGCAGATACAACGAGGCAGATCGATGGATTAGGATTATGGGTATATCATTTCAACCGGCCGAAATAGCCAAGATTGCAGTTGTTCTATATCTGAGTAAAATTTTAGAGACATTTAGCTTTGAGACATTTAAAGAGTTCCTTATTTGGATAATTGCACCTGTAGGAGCGGTAGTGCTGCTTATTATGTACGGAAGTATCTCAGCTGCAATTCTTATCACTGCGGTCTCTTTTCTGATGTTAATTATTGCGGGAATCAAGTGGATCCACCTTGTAAAGGCAGCCGGAATAGGGTTGGGAATTCTTACTCTTGTTATTATACTGAATCTGGCATTCGGGATATTTCCAAGGGTAGATACAGCACTCAGCAGATTCCAAAGTTTCGGTAAAGAGCAGAAGATCGATGAAGATCTCTCACCTTTGGAGAAGCAGAGAATTATAGATAAGAGATTCCAGGCAGATATGGCAAAAATAGCAATTGCATCTGTCGGTGTTTTGGGAAAGGGTCCCGGCAACAGCACTCAGAGAAATCTGCTGCCACACCCCTACTCCGACTTCATCTATGCAATTATTGTAGAGGAGTGGGGATTGATCGGAGCACTTGCAGTGCTTATGTTATATGTCTGGTTCTTTACCCGATGTGTTATGCTGGCAAAATCCTGTAAGACGACCTTCTCATCTATGATAGTTACAGGGCTGGCAATTCTTATTACATCCCAGGCACTGCTGCATATCTGTGTCAATGTGGGACTTCTCCCGGTTACAGGACATACTTTGCCGTTAATAAGCCTGGGAGGAACCTCACTTATAATTATGAGCGGGGCATTCGGGATTATTCTGTCGGTGAGTAGAACCATTGATAAAGTTAAGGAGAGTGAAGATGTAGTTGTAACAGAGCTGTAAAAGAGGAGAGATGAATCAGAAATTAAGAGTAATAATAAGCGGAGGTGGAACCGGAGGACATATCTTCCCGGCAATATCTATTGCAAACGCACTGAAATTGATTGCTCCGGAGTGCGTAATACTCTTTGTGGGTGCAGAGGGAAAGATGGAGATGGAGAGAGTTCCTGCGGCCGGTTACCAGATAAAAGGGCTGCCTGTAGCGGGACTTAAAAGGAGTTTAAGCCTTGACAATATTAAATTACCTTTCAAACTGCTCCATAGTCTCAGGCTTGCAGGTAAGATTATTGACAACTTCCAACCGGATATAGCTGTTGGTGTCGGAGGATATGCAAGTGCTCCTCTTTTATGGATGGCAGGAAGAAGAGGAGTCCCATATATAATTCAGGAACAAAACTCATATGCCGGACTTACCAACAGGATTCTGGCAAAAAGAGCAGAGTTGATATGTGTGGCATACCCATCTATGGAGAGATTCTTTCCTGCCGGTAAGATTATGCTTACAGGCAACCCTGTACGGGAGGGGATAACAAAACCTACCGATGAGAGCAGAAGAGTAGCGCAAAAACACTTTGGAACAGATAGCGCAAAAAAGTGTATCCTTATTGTAGGAGGCAGTCAGGGGGCAGGCACCCTTAATCGCTGTATAATGAAATGGATAGCGGAGAATAGAGAGAGTGAGACAGAGATTATCTGGCAGTGTGGAAAGTTCTACCATAAAGAGGCAGAGGAGTTCAACAGAGAGAATCCAAGAGATTTTGTAAAGTGTTATGAGTTCATTAAGGAGATGGATTTGGCATATGCAGCCGCCGACTTAGTTATATCGAGAGCAGGAGCAGGAACAATATCTGAGCTCTCAATTGCAGGGAAGGCAGTAATCTTTGTCCCATCTCCAAATGTTGCAGAAAACCATCAGATGCACAATGCAATGGCTCTGGTCTCAAAAGATGCTGCAATTATGATTTCAGACACCCATGCACCTCAAACTCTTATGATAGAGGCAACAGAGCTTGTAAATAGGGCACAAAGGATTGAAGAGCTCGAGAAGAATATAGCAAAATTAGCAGTAAGAGAGTCAGCTCTTACAATTGCAAAAGAGTTGATATCCATAGTTTCAAGAGGCAAATAAGAGACAAAAAAGAGATAATAAGATGAAGAGTGTATATTTGATAGGGATTGGCGGAATAGGGATGAGCGCCCTTGCAAGATACTATAAACATATAGGATCAGATGTAGCCGGGTATGATAAAACCGCCTCACGTCTGACAGAGGAGCTGCAAAAAGAGGGTATAGATATCAACTTTGACGACTCCGTTGACAAAATTCCGCAACAGTTCAAAGTTAACAGAGAGGGGGCACTCATAATCTACACTCCGGCCATTCCTCACGACTCTGCTCAACTTGATTACTTTCGCAGAGAGGGCTTTAAAATAGTTAAGAGATCGGCTGCTTTGGGTGTGATTGCATCAGGGAAGAGGGTGCTGGCAGTTGCAGGGACACACGGCAAGACTACCACTTCTACTATTCTTGCACACATATTGAGAGACTCAGGAAACGGATGTACAGCATTTCTTGGAGGTATTTCGCGAAATTACGACACAAATCTTCTCCTTGACAAAAACAATACTCTTGTTGCAGAAGCAGATGAATTTGACCGCTCATTTCTCCAGCTATGGCCTGATATTGCAATAATCACATCAGCAGATGCCGATCATCTTGACATTTACAAAGATAAGGAGTCAATTGTAATCGCATTCAGCGATTTTGCCTATCAGGTAAAAAAAGATGGTGCCCTTATTGTAAGAGAGGGTCTTGAGGATATAGTGACCTCAAAAGCATCTGCAAAGGTGTTTACATACTCCTTTGACACCCCTTGCGACTTTTACACAACAGATGCTAAAGTTGTAAACGGAGGTTTCTTCCTGTTTAATCTCCACTACCCTGGCGGTAAATTAGAGAATTGCACACTCGGAATCCCGGGATGGATAAATGTAGAGAATGCAGTAGCTGCATCTGCAGCAGCTCTACTTTACGGAATTGACCCTGAGCTTATAAAACGAGCTCTATCAACATTTGCAGGGGTAGAGAGGAGGTTTGATATTAGACTAAACACTCCTGTATGCTCCTATATTGATGACTATGCACACCATCCTAAGGAGATATCTGCAGCAATCAGCTCTATCAGAAACATATTTCCGGGAAGGAGATTGACAGGTATTTTCCAGCCCCATCTATATACAAGAACACGTGATTTTGCCGGAGAGTTTGCAGAGAGTTTAAGCAAGCTTGACTCTCTTATTCTTCTCGATATCTACCCCGCAAGAGAGTTACCTATAGAGGGTATTACCTCATCTGTTATATTTGACAATGTGACACTTAGCAACAAGATCCTAATAAAAAAGGAGGAGTTGATGGATGAGCTCGACAAGAGAGAGATTGACACACTTATAACCTTTGGAGCAGGTGATATTGACCGGTTTATTGAGCCGATAACTGAATATCTTAAGAGCAGATATAATGTTTAAGAAGATCCTCATATATACAGGATACACACTGCTTTCAAGTGTGTTGGCTGCATATTTTATCTTTTCGGCCAGGCTCGCCTCTGCAGAGAGCAGAGATTTGACTTGTAAAGAGATAAAGGTAATAATTTTGGATAGTGCTCAAAACAGATTTGTTACTCCTAAGGAGATTAAAGAGCTTTTAAAAAACGAGGGGATAAGAGAAAATGAGAGTAAGCTTAAGCATATCAATCAGTATGAACTTGAGAATATTATAAACAACAGAACAGCGGTAAGACTCTCTCATGTAAGCTATACAAGAGGTGGTTTGCTAAGGGTTACAATTGAACAGAGAAGACCAATCCTGCGTATCGAGACACCAAATGGCGGATTCTATATGGATGAGAGTTCATATATCTTTCCTTTGATTAGGAGCTTCACCTCCTATGTCCCGGTTATAACCGGAGATATTCCTGTGATAATTCCTCCGGGATTTCGAGGAGTTCCGCAACAGAACAGGGAGTGGATTAAGATGATTCACACAATGGCCCTCTTTCTTGAGAGAGAGGAGTTCTGGAACTCACTTATAGGACAGATCTATATTGATAATAAGGGGGAGCTCTACCTATATCCCCGGGTTGGAAGGTTTGAGATTGTATTTGGCAAACCGGATGATATTGAGTACAAATTCCAAAAGTTATCTGCCTTCTACACAAAGATCATTCCGGTAGAGGGGTGGGATAAGTACAGCCGGGTGGATGTGAGATTCAGCTCACAGTTAGTTTGTAAAAAAAGAGATAATAAACAGATAAAAACTTGAATATATGGACAGTTATATTGCAGCGATAGACCTGGGAACAACTAAGATTGTAACCCTGGTAGGAGAGAAAACAGAGTCAGGGTTCCGTATTGTAGCATACAGAGAGACCCCATCCAAGGGTGTAATGAGGGGAGAGGTGGTGAATATTCAGAATGTTCTTGAGTCACTATTGCCATCACTGGAAGATATAAAAAACAAGGAGTCTATCGAGATAAAGGAGGTTTATGTGGGTATCGCAGGTCAGAATATCAAATGTCTCTCTCAAAGATTGCCCCGTAACAGAGGTAAGGCAGATGATCTGATCTCTCAATCCGAAATTGATGAGATGATGAGAGAGATGCTCAACTCGAGAGTGAGTGCCGGTGAGAAGATCCTCCATGTTATTCCTCAGTCTTTCAACGTAGATGATCATATGGGGGTAGATAGTGCCTGTGGAATGACTGGAACCCGGATTGAGGGAGATTACAAACTCTTTATTGGGAAGATGAACTCGGTAGAGCATAGCAAACATGTAATAAACAGAGCAGGCCTAAGGCTTCGTGAGCTTATTCTGGAGCCGGTTGCATCAGCAAAAGCCGTTCTTACCGAAGAGGAGATTGAGCTTGGGGTTGCAATGATAGATATAGGAGGAGGTACAACAGACCTTCTTATATACCATAACAATATAATCAGACATACAGCAGTTATACCTTTCGGAGGTAATGCCATTACAGAGGATCTTCGTCAGGGTTGCGGAGTCTCTCTCCGGAATGCAGAGCAGATGAAGATACAGTATGGCTCATGCTATAGCGAATACGCTCCGGAAAACAAGACAGTTATAATTCCGGGGATTGGAGGCAGAGAGCCAAGAGAGGTCTCATTTCGTGTGATTGCAGGGATAATTGAGGCACGAGTTGAGGAGATAATTGAGGCGATAATGTATGAAATCGAGAACTCCGGTTATATGGATAAACTTGGTGCCGGCATTGTAATTACAGGAGGTGGATCTCAACTTACTAACTTGCGTCAGTTTATTAAGGTAAAGACCGGTTATGATACCAGAATTGCCTCTCCGGTCAATAATATCAGCTTTGATACAACTCAGGATATTTGCAAACCGGAGTTCTCCACCGCAATCGGACTTATCATGTTGGGATCAGAGTACGAAAGCGGCAGAACAGATGAGGGCCCATCATGCACTACACTCTTCCCGGACGAGGTTATAGTTGTAGATTCTGCATACGAGAAGAGTGCAGCGAAGACAACACAGAGAGAAAAAACTCCCCACAGAAGAAACCCATTCAGTGCTATTCCGTCACTTTTCGGCAATATTTTTGACAATACCAATAATGAGGCATAACTTTGCACTATGGAAGATTATTTACCAGTAGACTGGGAGCAACAGCGGTCAATTATCAAAGTAATCGGAGTTGGCGGTGGAGGCGGTAACGCCGTAAACCAGATGTACCGGCAAGGGATTAAGGATGTTGACTTTCTAGTATGCAACACAGATGTTCAGGCACTAGCCAACAGCCCTGTCCCGGACAAGATGCAGTTGGGAAGCGTAGCGACACGAGGCCTGGGTGCCGGTTGTAATCCCGAGCAGGGGCGAAAGGCGGCAATGGAGAGTATCGATAAGATTAAAGAGGCACTTGAGGGTTCAACAGAGATGGTGTTCATCACTGCCGGTATGGGTGGTGGAACAGGTACCGGTGCGGCACCCGTTATTGCCGAAATAGCAAGGGAGATGGGGCTTCTTACAGTTGCTGTAGTTACATTGCCTTTCCGTGATGAGGGGAGCGAATTTCTTAAGAGGGCGGTTTTAGGAATAAGGGAGCTAGAGAAGAGGGTTGATAGTCTGCTGATTATTGATAATCAAAAACTATATAAGATATTTGGCGAACTCTCCATATTTGAGGCATTTCCCCGGGCTGATGCTGTATTGAGCACTGCAGTTAAAGGGATTGCCGAGATTATTACAAGACCCGGCTTTATCAATGTTGACTTTGCCGACGTCAGGATGGTTATGAACAATAGCGGAATGGCCCTTATGGGTGTTGGAACTGCTAAAGGTGAGAACAGAGCTATAAAGGCGGTAGAGGAGGCATTCTCCTCTCCTCTTCTTAACGACTTCGATCTATCAACAGCGCGTAATGTACTGGTTAATATCACCTCTAGTAACTCACCCGGACTTACCATGGCAGAGCTATCACAAATCATGGATTATATAAGCGAGTTCACCGGCGGAAGTGCCTCTAACTTCAAAAGAGGTGTGGTTTGCGACCCTGATATAGGTGAGGCAATAAGCGTTACAATTGTAGCAACAGGTTTTGATATGCTATCACTGCCACAGTTCTCGTCGGGAGGCGGAAAGATAATCGAGAGAGTATCACTTGGAGATGATTCGGCACATGAGAGGGAGATCCCTCATAAAGAGGAGATTGACTCAAAGATTCCCGATTTCCCGTTCAACAAACCTGTAAGAAAGAGTGAAAAAAGTGTGGACGAGAGTTCCGGTTCAGCTTATAAAAAGAGTAAACCGGCACTTATCCTTGAGCAGGGAGATGATATTACAAAATATGAGAACCAGCCGGCATATATCAGGAAACAGTTAAAACTGAAACAACAGGAGGAGGGATCGGGTAAAGCAGATTTGAGAGAGAGTAGTACATTCCGGCTTGAGGAGAGCGACGGAAAGCAGCAGCTTTTATCCGACAACTCATATATAAATCAAACACAGGATTAAAAATGGATAGAGAGACAAGAGTCAGATTTGCACCGAGCCCCACAGGGCCTCTTCATATGGGAGGTATCAGGACAGCTCTTTACAACTATCTGTACGCAAAAAAGAGGGGAGGCAAATTTTTACTTAGAATAGAAGACACTGATTCTCAAAGATTTGTTCCCGGAGCAGAGGAGTATATAATTGAAGCACTCTCTTGGTGCGGAATTACCCCGGATGAGGGGATAAAGGGAGGAGAGATAGCGGAGGTTGCAGATGAAGCCAACCCCTTTGCACCTTACCGCCAGTCACAACGTAAAGGTATTTACAGGAAATATGCACAAGAGCTTATAGATAAAGGATTTGCTTACTACGCCTTTGATACATCTTCCAACCTTGATAAAATGAGATCAGATGCGGAGGCTTCAGGCAGCACCTTTACCTATAACCATACAGTCCGTGATACTCTGGACAACTCACTCACCATATCCGATGAGGAGTGCCTAAACCGGATAGAGAAGAGCAATCAATGGGTAATCCGATTTAAGATGCCTCCGGACAAAATAATAAAGATGACCGATCTTATCAGGGGAGATATTGAGGTGAACAGCTCAACCCTTGACGATAAAGTTTTGTGGAAAGCTACCGATGAATTGCCAACTTATCACCTTGCAAATGTGGTTGATGACAAACTTATGGAGATAAGCGACGTTATCAGGGGCGAGGAGTGGCTTCCATCACTACCGCTTCACTATATGCTATATGAGGCATTTGGATGGAGTGATATCAGACCCTCATTTGCCCACCTCTCTCTTCTTCTTAAACCTGATGGTAAAGGGAAGCTAAGCAAACGCGACGGGGAGAGATTAGGATTCCCTGTATTTCCTCTTGAGTGGAGGGGTTCCGGCGGTGAGATATCTTCGGGTTACCGTGAGGAGGGATACTTTCCGGAAGCATTTATAAATATGCTTGCCCTTCTCGGCTGGAATCCGGGTACAGAGCAGGAGATCTTCTCTCTTAAAGAGCTTACGGAGGCATTTTCTCTTGAGAGAGTAGTAAAATCAGGGGCAAAATTCAATCCCGATAAGGCAAAATGGTTTAATCAGGAGTATCTCCGTAAAAGAGATCTGCACAGACTTACAGAGGATTTCAAACCAATACTGGCATCCAAGGGTATAGAAAAGAGTGACCAATATATATCATCAGCTCTTGAGATGATACGAGAGCGTGCCTCATTTGTAAAGGAGTTTTGGAGTCTCTCCGACTTTCTCTTTGTTGCCCCTCAAAGCTACGACCCTGCAGTCAAGGCAAAGTTTTGGAAAGAGAGTACACCGGCAATTCTCAGAGAGATCTCGGAGTCATTCAAAGAGATGGAGAGCTTTGACAAGGGTAGCATAGAGCATCAAATATCCCAAATGATAAAAGATAATGGCTGGCAGACAGGTTCAGTAATGAACTGTCTGAGACTTCTTCTTGTGGGTGAATCAAGAGGACCGGGAGTGGCTGATATTATGTCGCTGATCGGGCGAGAGGAGAGTGTTTTAAGAATAGAGAGAGGATTGGAGTAGCTCTACTCCATCCCTCTGATTCTCTTCTCCCATCTCCAGGCAGATTGCATAACCTCCTCTATCGGAGTATCTGCTCTCCATCCCAGCTCTCTGTTTGCCTTTGAAGGGTCTGCCCATACCTGCTCTACATCTCCTGCCCTTCTCTCCGCAATCCGGAAAGGTACATCTATGTTGTTTGCCCTCTTGAAAATATCTATTACTTCAAGAACCGACAGGCCGCGTCCTGTTCCAAGGTTAAAGTACTCAATATTGCCCTTCATATCCCCCGAATTTACAGTCAACCGCTTAAGGGCTGCAACGTGGGCCTTTGCAAGATCACAGACATATATATAGTCCCTTATACAAGATCCGTCAGGTGTATTGTAGTCATCTCCCCACACACTGAGCATCTCCCTGACTCCTGCAGCTGTCTGCGCCACAAAAGGCAACAGGTTCTGGGGAACTCCCAAAGGTAGCTCTCCTATATGCGCTGTAGGGTGCGCTCCTACCGGGTTAAAGTATCTGAGTGATATAACCTTTAACTTGTCGGGCATTGCATAGGCAGAGTCTTTAAGAATATCCTCACACATCTGCTTAGTCTTACCGTAAGGTGATTGTGCAGGCTGCAAAGGTGCATCCTCACCTACTGGCAGATGTTCGCTGTCCGGCTGCCCGTAAACTGTACAAGATGAAGAGAAGACTATTGAGCTGCTTCCTGCTGAGGTCATTATATCTATGATGTTTATAAGAGACAGCAGATTGTTCCTATAGTAGAGCAGAGGCTTTGCAACGCTCTCGCCTACAGCTTTGAAAGCAGCAAAATGTATTGCAGCACCTATATCTCCGTACTTTTGGAAAAGAGAGTCCATTACGTTGTAATCTGTACAATCTGCCTTCTCAAAAATGGGTCTCTCACCTGTAATCTTCTCAATACCATCCAGAACATCTTCGGAAGAGTTTGAGAGATTATCTGCAATAATAACATCGTAGCCGGTTTTATGCAGTTCAATTACTGTATGGGCACCTATATATCCTGTGCCTCCTGTTACAAGAACCTTAGATCTCTTCATAACTCTTATATTATAACTTATTTATTGTAAAACTCCCGAATATTATCGCAGATAACTCTCTGCACTTCAACGGTTAGCTCTGTATGCATCGGTAGAGAGAGCACAGAGGCTGCAAGTCTCTCCGAGTTTTCCAAAGATACCGGGATTCTCGATATAGATGAGAATGCTTTCTGATTATTAAGTGACAACGGATAGTAGATCATAGAGGTTACACCTCTTTGAGAGAGAAATGAGCGGAGCTCCTCTCTTCTTTCGGAGAGTTGAATTGTAAACTGATGATATACATGTGTTGAGAATTGTGACTCCGCCGGGAGTACAATCTCCTCAACACCCTTAAGCATCTCCTTATATCTTTGGGCTGCCTCATATCTGCTCGAAGAGTACTCATCAAGATGAGCCAGTTTAATATTGAGAACCGCTGCCTGAATTGTGTCTAAACGTGAGTTGCATCCAATAATATCGTGATAGTATTTAACACGCTGACCGTGGTCTGTAACCATTCTTATCCTCTCTGCAATCTCCCTGTCCTGTGTAAAGATCGCTCCCCCATCTCCATAACAACCAAGATTCTTTGTTGGGAAAAAAGATGTGCAACCTATATCTCCGATGGTCCCGAGATGCTTTTGAGTTCCATCTTTAAAACGGTACTTAGCCCCGATTGCCTGTGCATTATCCTCAATAATATAGAGATTGTGTTTTTTTGCAATAGCCGTTATTCTCTCCATATCTGCCCCTTGACCAAAAAGGTGTACCGGAACAATTGCCCTGGTCTTAGGCGAAACGGCCTTTTCAATATCGTCTGCTTTAATATTAAAGGTTCTCTCCTCCACATCCACCATGACAGGAATCAGTCCAAGCAGCCCAACCACCTCGGCAGTTGCGGCATATGTAAAAGAGGGTACAATCACCTCATCTCCGGGCTTTAGACCTAATGCCATCATTGCTATCTGTAGAGCATCTGTACCATTGGCACAAGCTATAACATATTTTGAATCTAAATAGTGTGAGAGGCTCTCCTCAAACTTATGCACCTCAGGTCCATTGATAAAACATGTATTATCAAGCACATTGTGAATTGCCTCGTCAATTTGCGTTTTGATTTTTTTATATTGACCCTTAAGGTCAAGCATCGGTATATTCATCTCAGATAGTTTTCGTATGCAAATGTATAAAATTCTTGCCTCATTTAATAAATAGCTATCTTTGTTCCTATGAAAGAGATGACAACTATTATCGGAATTGCCTCCGACCACGCCGGTTATGATCTTAAAGAGAAGATCAAAGATTTTTTGACTTTAAAGGGGATAACATATGTAGATTTTGGAACCGACTCAGCTCAAAGTATGGACTATCCGGATGTAGCACACCCTCTTGCAAATGCTGTGGAGAGTGGTGAAGTTACCTTTGGAATAGCAATCTGCGGGTCGGGAAACGGAATTAATATGACTGTAAACAAACACTCAGGAGTCAGAGCAGCTCTATGTTGGAACAGGGAGCTTTCAACTCTCTCAAGAGAGCATAACAATGCAAACATACTCTCTCTTCCTGCCAGATTTATATCAGAAGAGCTTGCCCTGGAAATTGTATCTCTTTTTCTCTCTACCAAATTCTCCGGAGGGCGTCACGAAGCAAGAGTCTCAAAAATCCCTCTAAGATGAATATAGAGACTTCAAATAGGGAGATGCCCTATATTATTGATAAGAAAAGTATTGAGAGACCTCTATCGGGGAATATCGAAGATTACCCTAACGGAATAATCTTTCTTTTAGATAAACCCTATGGGTGGACATCTGCAGATGCGGTAAGAGGTGTAAAGTTTGCTCTACAAAAAAAGTTCGGAATAAAAAACATCAAAGTAGGCCACGCCGGCACTCTGGATCCACTGGCAACAGGAGTTCTGCTGATATGTACAGGCAAAGCTACAAAGATGGCAGATATCCTTCAAGCCCAGAGGAAAAGCTATCTTGCAGAGATAACCTTCGGAGCAACAACCCCATCCTTTGATCTTGAGAAAGAGATAGACCAAACATACCCCTTTGAGCATATCACAAGGGAGAAACTTGCCGATATTCTCCCTGAATTCAAAGGAGATTTAGATCAGATCCCGCCACTTTTTTCGGCAAAACTTATAGATGGAAAACGTGCATATGATATTGCCAGAGAGGGCAAGGATGCTGTTATGAAACCATCTCGCGTAACTATCTACAATTTAGAGATAATCTCATTTCTTCTACCGGTTGCAGAGCTCTATATCGAGTGCAGTAAAGGGACCTACGTACGCTCTCTTGCCCGGGATATTGGAGTTGCATTAGAGAGCGGGGCACATCTTACAGCCCTTATCAGGGGACGCTCAGGTGAGTTTGATATAAAAAATGCAATTTCAATGGATAATCTGAAACTTTTTTTACAATAATACGTATAATAG